>CACIIL010000009.1 GCA_902586695.1 uncultured Alphaproteobacteria bacterium
CAACTGGCATGAAAGCAAATGTTTTTATTGTTGATAAATCTGAGGCAAGATTAAATGAATTAAAATCTAAATTTGGTGAAAGTATTACCACACTTGTTTCTGATCAAATTAATCTTGAAGAACAAGTTGCCGCTTGTGATTTATTAATTGGAGGTGTTTTAATACCAGGAGCAAATGCACCAAAATTAGTTTCAAAAGAAATGATTAAAAATATGAAGCGTGGATCAGTAATTGTAGATGTTGCAATTGATCAAGGTGGATGCGTAGAAACAAGTAAACCAACAACCCATGCAGATCCTACTTATATTGTTGATGATGTTGTACATTATTGTGTAGCCAATATGCCAGGGGGTGTTCCAATGACTTCAACTTTAGCTTTAAACGCTGCTACTTTACCATTTGTTTTAAAACTTGCACAAGACGGATATCGAAATGCTCTAGCAAGTGATGCTAATTTTTTAGCAGGTCTGAATGTGTGTCAGGGAAATGTGACTTACAAAGCTGTAGCCGATGATTTGGGTTTAGATTTTGTTGACCCAAGCAAAGCAATAAATTAATCAACTTTAAATATGACAGACTCTAATGATGAGTTAATGATGGAAACAATGTATTGGTGGGGAATACCCACATTGTTTCGTTGTGAGCATAGAAAAGATTTGTCAAATTGTGATATTGCTCTAGTAGGTGTGCCTCACAGTACCGGTAATGGTACGACAGAAAGAGATCAACATTTAGGTCCAAGGGCAGTGCGTCATGTTTCAGCAGGACTTAGAAGAGTTCATTTAGATTTTAATATCAATCCTTGGAAAAAGAAAAAAATTTTTGATCTTGGTGATGTTGCTCTTCCTCATGCAAATAATAATGAAAAATGTATTGAGGATATAACAAATTATTATAAAAAAATTGCAAGACTAAATAAACCTGTTGTCTCAATAGGTGGAGATCATTCTATTACTGGTGGAATCTTGCAAGGTTTAGGCTCTAATAATTTAGAAATGACTAAAGAAAAAAAAATATCATTTCTTCATATTGACGCTCACACTGATACCTTTAGTCAACTTGATCATTTTATGGGGGCAAAAAAGAGCGCTGCCCACTGGGGAGCATATCTTGTTGAACAAGGTATTATAGATCCTAAGACTAGTATGCAAATTGGAATGCGTGGCAATCCTCGCACATTAGATTGGTTACAACCAAGTTATGATCTTGGATATAATGTTGTGACTATGGATGAATTTCAAAAAAGAGGGATTAAAGATGTTATAAAGGAGACTCTTGATAAAATAGGAGATAATCCAGTTTATATTACTTTTGATTTGGATTCACTTGATGCATCGGTAGCGCCTGCTGTATCAAATATAGAACCCAGCTTTACTGGCTTTACAATTGATGAAGCAAAAGAATTAATTCAATCAGTAAAAAATAAAAATGTTATTGGTGGAGATGTAGTATGTTTAATGCCAACTAAAGATCAGAAAAATAATATTACATCAATGGTAGCAGCATCTATTATGTTTGAGATTATAAGTGTTATTGCTTTTAGGTAAAATTTTAATTAATTAAATTTTTTTGAAGCTAAACACATTATTTTTAATTTTTTCATTGCTAATTCTCTACTTAAATGTCCAAGACCACAATCAGGCGCAGCAATTAATTGTTCTTTAGAGATAAATTTTAATGCTTCTTCTATTCTTCTTTCAATTTCTTCAATAGTTTCAATTTTAGAATTTGCAATTTTAATTAATCCAAAAATTATTTTTGTATGTTTGTAATCTTTAAGTAATGTTAAATCATTATAGCGATGTGCATCTTCAATAGAGACACTATCTATTTTTGAGTTATCAAGAGATTTTGCAATTTTTTTATAAGAATCTAAAGGTGCTTTAGGATAATCAACTGCATCAAGTTTATCTGGATAACCACAACAGATATGTGTAATTTTTTCTACATCATTTTGATTTATTCCCTCAAAACATTTTTCTAAATTTTCAATTCCAAACGATAAAGCATTTTCAGGTTTTCTTGCAAACAATGGTTCATCAACTTGAATATATTTACATCCAGCATCAACCAATCTTTTAATTTCTGTATTGATAGCAATTGCTAGATCATATCCCATTTCTTCATCTGATTTATAATATGTATTAGCAATAGTGTCGGTAATTGTCATAGGTCCAGGAATAGTTATTTTAATTGGTTTATTTGACAGACTTTGATTATGTTTCCATTCATCTACTAAAAAAGGATCTCTTGAAGATATTTTATTTGTTATTGTGGGAAGCCAACACTTATAATTGCCTGTTCTTGCAACTTTTTCTGTAAGATTATTGAAATCTATACCAGCTAAATGTCTACAGTGATAATGAATATAATTTTCTCTACGAACTTCACCGTCTGTTATAATATCAATACCACATTCTTTTTGATCTTGAATTATTTCTTTTGTAGCACGAAGAAACAATTCTTCAGCTTTATTTCCCATTTGATTAATTTCATCATTATAAAATTTAGTAGGAAATTGAGTATCAGTACCTCCTGATGCATTAAACCAATCAGTAATTTTTAAATAATTTGGTTTAGGGTAAGCTCCAATAACAGTTGTTAACATGAATTAATTTATATAGATTTAATTTAATTTAAATTAAATATAAATAAAGTTTATTCTAATAACTTCTATGGATTTATTACCCTCAAAAAACACACATAAGTACTTTAGAGGTAATTTACATGGACATTCAGATCATTCAGATGGAGCTTTAAATCCAAAAGAGGTCATTAAAAAGTATCAAGAATTAAGTTATGATTTTACATGCCTTTCAGATCACTTATGGAAAGGTAGTAAATTTGCAGCTGAAACAGTATTAGATATAAAAAATCTTAATCAAACAGATTTTATTACTATTCCCTCAGCAGAACTTCATTGTAGGGGTAAAAAATATATTAGGGATGGGCTTTGGCATATTGTTGCAAATGGTTTACCATTAGATTTTAAATGTGCTGATGAAGAAGAAACAGCATCTCATTTAGTTCAAAGAGCAATTGATGCAGGTGCGTTTGTTACAATTGCTCATCCAGAATGGTACTCTCTAACATTTGATGAATGTCTTTCTGTAAGTCATGCACATGGTGTTGAAGTTTATAATCATTCATGTCACATAGAAGCACAACGTGGTTTTGGCACTGCAACTGTAGATTATCTATTACAAGAAAATAATAAAATATTTTTAACTGCTACTGATGATTCACATTTTAAAATGAAAGATTTTGGAGGTGGATGGGTGATGGTTGCAGCTGATAATTTATCAGAAATATCTATTTTAAACGCTTTAAAAAATGGGCAATATTATTCTTCTACCGGAGTTGAAATATTTGAGTTTCAGATCAATAATCGTAAAGTAACTATCCGGTGTTCACCTTCAAACCAAGTCTGTATAGTTGGTCAAGGAGCTAAATCTATGAGTCAGAATGGAAAAAATATTACAAACGCTGAATTTGACCTTATCGACTATCCTTCTGATTGGTTTAGGGTTAGTATTGCTAACGATTCTGGGAAATTTGCTTGGACAAACCCAATTTGGTTTTAAGAAAAATTCACATTTTTTGAAAAAAATTTAGATAATTCCGTATAATTTTTTTGTATTTTTAGCTTATTCATGTCATGGGTTTAGAATTACTTTAAATTTAAAGAGGAGAAAATAATATGTTTAAAAAATTATTTTTAGCATTGGTATTTTCATCATCAACAGTGTTGTGGAGCGGAAGCTCTATTGCAGATGGTCATTGTAAAGGTTCTACAATGGGTGATGGTCAAACAGGCGGAAAATACCCTCAACAATATGAATTGTCAGAATATGAAAGTGCAGCTGGTTGTACTATGAAGTTTTCTGAAAATCCAAATATTACGAGTATTAATGCAACTATTCAAGGTAACAAAGGTCTAGCAGGTGTTGCAGATCGTTTACCTGATGAACCGCTAGTTGTTGTTCCTTATGATTCAATAGGATCTTATGGTGGAACAATTAACTTTTTATCAAATGCAACAGAAGCAGGTACTTCTGATATGCTATCAACACGTCATGTAAACTTAGTTCGTTTTGCTGATGACTTATCAACTATTGTTCCAAACGTAGCAAAAGATTATGCATGGAATGATGATTTCACTGAATTGACTTTTACTCTTAGAAAAGGTCATAAGTGGTCAAATGGTGAGCCATTTACAGCAAGAGACGTTGAGTTTTGGTATGAAGATATGATGATGAATACCAACATCAGAGAAAAACCATATCCTTACCTTCTTGTTGGTGGCGAGCCTATGACTGTAGATGTAGTTAATGATACAACTGTAAGATTTAACTTACCATCTCCTTTCCCAGGACTTTTAGCTACTCTTGCATGGTCTTATAACCAAGCATTTATACCTGCTCATTTTTTAGAGCAATTTCATCCAGAAATAGATTCAAATGCTGATGCCAATGCACAAGCACTTGGTTTTGAAAATGGTTGGGATGCTTTGGCAGCTTATTATGGTAACTCTGGTTGGACTGATACTCCAACACCGATGTTGAGAAACCCTGATTTAGTAGGTGGTTTAGAATATGCAGCTTACCCTTCTTTAGAAGCGTATATGACAATTGAAGATACGACTGAAGGAAGAGTGTATGCAGCTAATCCATATTTCCACCAAGTTGATACTGCTGGAAATCAATTACCATACATTGATTATCAAAATGAGAGATATATTAATGAAAACGAGATTAGACTTTTAAAACTTGTTAATGGTGAAGTTGATTACAAATCACAATCAGTTCAACTTGAATCTGCACCTCAATTACTAGACGGAGCAGAAGCTGGTGGATATAACCTTCAAATTAACCCAGGTTGTGGAGCTGCACTATTTAGCTTTAACGTTACTCATCCAGATTTGGAAAAACGTAAAGTTTATGGTGATATTCGTTTCCGTCAAGCAATGTCAATTGCTCTTGATAGGAATGAGATCAATGATGTGGCTTACTACGGTTTAGGTGTGGTAGAGCAGTTTGTAGGTATTTCACCTGCACCCGACTTTGTTCCTGATGAAATCAAAATGCATATGACTCAATATGATCCAGATGCTGCTAATGCACTCTTGGATGAAGTTGGGTTAAAAGATGTTGATGGAGACGGATTTAGAGAACTTCCAAACGGAGCACCTTTTGCAATGAACATCGACTATGCTACTCAAGGTATAGGTGGTGTTGAAGTTGAATTAGTAGCTCGTATGTGGAACGATGTTGGAGTTAAAACTTCTTTTAAAGAGGTAACTCCAGATGAATATCGTGGATCTCAATCATCTAATGCTCTTGATGTACATGCATGGGATAAAGGACAACCATTAGCGATTATAGCAGGTAACCCTGAAACATTTAAAGCGCCTTTTGGTAATTACTTTAACCATACGCAAGGAATGTTATGGGGTGCTTATATTGATAGTGATGGTTCAGATGGTGTAGAGCCTCCTCAGTGGGTATATGATTTAAGTGATGGAATTGATAAGTTCCAATCATATGAATTAGGTACTGCTGAATCAAATGAGTGGGGTGAAAAAATTACAAGAATGTTAACAGAGCAAACTCTGTTAATTGGTACTGTAAAAGCGCCTTTCCCTACATACCACAGAAATGCTTTGAAAAACTTTACACAATTCAAAACAACTTCTTATGAGTATTACAGAACTTATCCATATCTAGCTACTCAGTGGTGGTTAGACGAATAAAATAAGTAAATAAATATCTTTAAAAGCGGCAATTTTGTATTGCCGCTTTTCTTTTTTTAATTATTCTTAAACATAAATTAAGAGAGATCGAATTATGATTAATTTTATTCAATTCACATTAACAAGAGCTTTATTAGCTATTGTAACATTACTCATAGTTTGTTTTATAGTTTTTTCACTAATGGAATTAGTTCCAGGTACGTGTGCAGAGCGATATTTGGCTTTTAAAAATACACAAGGTTCCCAAATAACATTTGAAGATATTGAAGCTGAAAAAATCCGTTTAGGTTTAGATAAACCTTTTTTCTATAGATATGGAAAATGGGTTTCAGATATTGTTGTAAGACAAGATTTTGGAGATAGTTGTATTCTTCGAATGAACATTAATGAACTTCTTAGTGGAAGATTTGTTCTTTCACTCACTATTTGTTTAGTAGCTCTGATTTTTTCTTATTTAATTGCCATACCTGTTGGTATTATTTCCGCCACGACAAAATATGTTTCTTTAGATCAAACTTTAAAATTTGTTAGTTATTTAGGTATAGCTTTACCAAATTTTTTAGTAGCACTTTGTATTATGCTTTTTATGACCGTCTATTATGGAGATACTATGACAGGTTTATTTTCTCAAGAATATGAAAATGCTCCATGGTCTACTGATAAGGTAAAGGATTTTCTCGCTAGAGCATGGCTACCAATTTTTGTTCTTGGGTGGAATGCGACTGCTTTTGCTCTACAAACTGTAAGAGCATTAATGCTAGACGAAAATGATAAACTGTATGTAATGGCAGCAAGAGCGAGAGGAATATCGGGTATGAGTTTATTATGGCGTTATCCAGCAAAACACTCGCTTGGGCCAGTAATCAATTCTATCGGTTTTGATTTAAATAGAATTTTTAGTGCACTTCCAGTTGTTGCATTGATTTTAATTTTAACTGAAGCTGGCGCACTTTTGATTGAAGCATTAGCTAGATCTAATGATCAGCAATTAGCTGGTGCTATTATATTTTTACTTACCGCAACAATAGTATTTGTAAATTTTATAACTGATATAATTTTAGCAATAATGGATCCAAGAATAAGGAAAGGAGTTATGGGTGGAGGTTAGTAATAGAAAAAAGGAAGCATATTATACTGCAACACAAATGCAATTGGTAAGAACACGTTTTTTTGGAAACCGTTCGGCGATGATTGCTGGCTCAATATTATTATTCATGATCGTGTGCAGCTTATTCTCAGGTTTTCTATCCCCATACGATCCAACAATTGCTGGTCGAGACAAAAACTATGAAAATGGTGCGCCTCAAATTCCAATGTTTTGGGATGAAAATGGTTTTTCTCCAAGACCTTTTCTTCATACTTTGAGTAAATATAGAGGTGCTGATACAAATTTTAGATGGGTGTACAAAATTGATAAAGAGAAAAGGCGTTATGTTTATTTTTTCGTGAAAGGTTGGGAATATAAATATTTTAATTATAAAATTAACCTTCCAGGTAAGGCGTTAGATTTTACTATTCCAGGAATTACATTTGATACGCATTTATTTGGTGTTGATGAGGGTGGGATTCATTTATTTGGTACAGATAAAGCAGGAAAGGATTTGTTTAGTAGAACCTTAAGTGCAATTTATATTTCACTTGCAGTTGGAACATTGGGAGTATTTATTTCTTTTGTTCTATCTTTAATTATTGGTGGTATCTCAGGATATTATGGTGGGTGGATTGATAGTTTGCTGCAAATGTTTACTGACGCTATACGAACAGTACCACCCATACCTTTATTTATGTGTTTAGCAGCTTTTGCACCTCTTGAATGGAGTTCTGAACTAAGATTTTTCTTTATATCCTGTTTGCTAGGTCTAATATCTTGGCCAACATTGGCAAGGCGTGTTCGAACACATTTACTAAGTGAAAGAAGTCAAGAATATATTTTGGCAGCTAAAATGTGTGGAGCTTCATCAACTCATATAATTATTAGACATCTTTTACCAAGTTTTACGAGTTACATAATTGTTGATTTGGTTATAAGTTTTCCTTACATGTTGTTATCTGAAACAGCACTTAGCTTTATAGGTTTAGGTTTAAGAGAACCTGTAAATTCATTAGGTGTGCTGTTACAAAATGCAACAAAGGCAGATGTATTATTAAATTATCAATGGTATTTCATTCCAGTCTTTTTCTTAGTTGTTTTAATTTTGACCTTTGTTTATGTCGGAGATGGTCTTCGAGATGCAGCTGACCCACACAAAACAAAAAATTAATATTTATGAGTCATCTTTTAGAAATAAATAATCTTGATGTTAAGTTTGATACTGATGAAGGGCGAATTACCGCAATAGAGAATGTATCTATTTCATTAGATCAAGGTAAGGTTTTGGGAATTGTTGGAGAGTCAGGTTCTGGTAAATCTGTTACCGCAAAATCAATCATGCAATTAAATCCAGGAAATACAATATATAATGATGATGCTGAAATAATAATTGATGATGAAAATGTTTTAAAATTTACTTCTAATAATGATTTGAAAAAAATCAGAGGAGGCAAAGTATCAATGATTTTTCAAGAACCAATGGCGAGTTTTGCTCCAGCAATAAAAATTGGTCATCAAATGATTGAGCAACTTATGATTCACAAGCCTTTAACTAAAAAAGAAGCAAAAGATATATCAATAGATATGTTAAATAGAGTAGGGATTGCTGATGCAGAGAAAAGATTTAACCAGTATGCTTTTGAGTTATCAGGTGGGATGAGACAAAGAGCCATGATAGCTATGGCATTATCTACTATGCCTAAATTATTGTTAGCTGATGAGCCAACCACTGCACTTGACGTAACTATACAAGCTCAAGTTATCAATCTAATGAAAGATATAATTAAAGAATTTAATATGGGTGTTATTTTTATAACTCATGATCTAGGTGTAATTGCTCAAGTGGCTGATGATGTAGCGGTGATGTATCTAGGTAGCGTTGTTGAGCAAGGTCCGGTTAATGAAATTTTAAAAAATCCAATGCACCCTTATACTAGAGGTTTAATAAACGCTCTTCCAGATATTAATAATTTAGATGCCCCACTTACACCTATACCAGGTAATATCCCAAGTCCTTTAGACAGACCTAATGGATGCGTCTTTAGAACTAGGTGCCCCCATGCTTCTAAAGAAGGTAAGGAAGAAAATATAAAAATGGGTTTAGTAGAAGTTAAACCAGGTCACTGGTTAGATAAATGTGGTGTTGATTGTGGAAAAAAATGAGTAAAAATATTGTATCAGTGAACAATCTTTCGGTATCTTTTGATTACCAAGAAAATTTCCTATCAAAGAAGCAAAAAATAAAAGCCGTTAATAATATTAACATAAAGATCAAAAAAGGATCTTTCTTTGGTCTTGTTGGTGAGTCTGGATCTGGAAAAACCACACTTGGAAGAGCAATATTAGGTGCAAATAAAATAAGTACAGGAAATGTAATTTTTCATGATGATGACAGAGATTATGATTTAACATCCATTAATTCAAAGGAAATGAAAGAATATAGAAAAAAAGCACAGCTAATTTTTCAAGACCCATATGCTGCACTTAGTCCCAGAATGACTGTAAGAGATATAATTGCAGAACCTTTAGAGGTTATGAAGATTACAAATTCACGTGAAGAAACTGATGAAAAAGTAAGAGAAATTGCTTCAAAATGTCGATTAAATTTAGAGCATTTAAGAAGATACCCACATGCATTTTCAGGAGGGCAAAGACAACGTATTTCTATTGCAAGAGCCCTTGTGAGTAATCCAAAATTTATTGTAGCTGATGAAAGTGTTGCTGCGTTAGATGTCTCAATTCAAGCAGATATATTAAATCTTTTAAAGCAACTTCAAAATGAATTAAATTTAACATATTTATTTATAAGCCATGATCTAAGTGTTGTAGCTCACGTCTGTGATATTGTGGCGGTAATGTATCTTGGTCATATAGTCGAGATGGCTCCTTCGAGAGATCTATTTAGTAATCCGAGACATCCTTATACAAAAGCATTATTATCTTCCATTCCATCAATTGATCCTGAAAATAAATCAAAAGCTATTGAGCTTGAAGGAGAGATACCTAGTGCAATGAACCCTCCTTCTGGATGTGTTTTTAGAACAAGATGCCCTCATGCTTCACAAGATGGTAAGGAAGAAAATATTGAAATGGGATTAGAAGAAGTTGAGCCGGATCATTGGGTAGATCGATGTGGCGTTAGTTGTGGGTGAAAAGTAATTTATTTATAGCGGTCGCACTTTCCTTATCTGGATTATTTTTATTAGACTGTATGGGTATTGCGATAAAATACCTCAGAGATGATTATCCAGCAGCACAATTATCAGTTTTTAGAAACTTGTTTGGAATGATACCATGTTTTATTGCATTGTATTTTTCACAAGACTGGCATGCTAGTGGAAAAAAATTAGTAATAAAAAGATGGCGTTTTGGATTAGCAAGAGGTCTAATTATGTCGTTTGCACAACTATGTTTGTATACCTCTTATCTTTATTTACCCTACGCGTTGGTTGCAACAATGGAGTACACAGGACCAATGATGATTACATTATTAGCAATACCACTACTTGGTGAAAAATTTGGCTGGTATAAAACATTAGCTGTATTAACAGGTTTTGTAGGTATAATATTTATTATGCAACCTTGGTCTGAAAGCTTTAATTTTTATATGTTACTTCCTGTAATGGCTGCTTTTGGTTATTCTCTTGCAAGAATAACAGCTTTAAATTTTTCAAATGATACCCCTGTGCCATTAATAAATCTTTACGCCAATATAGGCACTTTAATATGCGCAATACTTTTAGTTATTACATTTAATATGTGGGAAAATTTCAAAAGTTTATATGATTTACTTATATTGTTTTTAATGGGTTTTACGGGTGGTTCAGGTGTTTTATTATTAATTTATGGTTCCAGAAAAGCAGAACTTAGTAAAATTATGCCCTTTGATTATATTGAGATATTTTTTGCTTTAATTTTGGGTTGGATTTTCTTTAAAGAGTGGCCAGTAGATCAATTATTTCCAGGCGCTTTATTTATAGTTGCTGGAGGAATAATTATATATCTACGTCAAAAGAATTTATCAGAAACAAGAGATAGAAAAGTATAATGAAAGTTAAAGTAGAAAAAATAGATAACCCATCTCAACTAAATATAGAGTCGGTTGAAGTTCATAACGAGAATAATTATAGTTTTAAATTCTATACCTATGGTGGTTACATTCATGAAGTTAATATCCCTATAAATCTGCAAGAAGATAAAACTGAAGATGTTTTACTAGGCTATGGCGATATTGATGGAGTATTAGCATCTAATGGTTATTTTAATTCTATTGTTGGAAGAGTTGCAAACAGAATAGGATCTTCAAAGTTTATTATAGATAATAATGAATATCAGCTTTATTCGAATGTTAATCCTAATCATTTACATGGTGGAAAAGTTGGGTTTAATAAAAAAATATGGAAGATAGAAAATATTGATGAAACAAAAAATTCTATCAAATGTGTAATGAAATATTTGTCACCACATATGGAAGAAAATTATCCCGGTAATCTTGATTGTACTGTTTCTTACGAATTAAATAATAATAATGAGCTCTTAATAGATTTTGAAGCAACCTCTGATGAAGATACGATTGTAAATATGACTAATCATAATTATTGGAATTTTCATGGACACGGAGATAACTACCAAAATAATGAAAATCATGTTGTGCTAATTAATTCAAAATCAATCTGTGAAACAGATGAACAATCTATTCCTACTGGTAAAATTTTAAATGTTAAAGGATCAAGATTTGATTTGCAAAAAGATTTTTTAATTAATAAAGATTTTTTAAAATCTGGAGGTATTGATCATAATTATGTTTTAGATGATCGGTCAATGAAAGAAACTGTTGCTAAAATTTATAGTAAAAAAACTGGTCTAGGAGTGGAGTATTTTACAAACCAACATGGTATTCAGTTTTATACAGGCAATATGATGTTGGCTAAATATGTCGGTAAGCAAAATAAGTCTTATGGCCTTCAACATGGAATGTGTTTAGAACCACAATATTATCCAGATGCTATTAATCATCCTAATTTTCCTTCCCCAATACTAAGAAAAAATAAAAATTATTTATCCAAAATAAAAATTAAATTACGAAATGATTTTTAAAAAATAAATTCTTGTTTTATTGTTTCTATACATTAATAATCATAGCTAATGAAAATCAGCCAAAAAATAATTAATAATTTAAAATCAGGTGGGGCAGATTTTTTTTTAAGTGTCCCATGTAAACTTTTGGCAAATATGATTACAATATTAGAGAATGATAAAGATATTTATTATTCAGCAATACCAAGAGAAGAAGAGGGTATGGGTATTTGTGCTGGTGCATATTTAGGTAACAAGCTTCCTTGTATAATGATGCAAAATACGGGTATTGGTAATTCAGTTAACTCAATTGTTTCTCTTCTTCAATTATATCAAATGCCTGTTGTTTTTTTAATAAGCTATAGAGGAACACCTGGTGAACCTGTAGGTGCACAAGGTGGTATGGCTAGTGTTACTGAAGATATTCTAAATACTCTTCGTATACCAATGCTACAGTGTAATACAGAGAAGGATCTTGATAAAATTTCTACTTTTACAAATCATGCTAAAGTCATTGAAAGTCCAGTTGCTATATTGTGTAATTTTAATTTAATGAAAGAAGATTAAAGATGAATAGATTTGAATTACTTAATCTTTTGCAAAATACTATACAAGATGAGCTTGTTATTTGTAATATTGGTCTTCCATCTCAAGAATTATACAAAATTAATGATCGCCCTAATTATTTTTATATGTTGGGAAGTATGGGTTTAGCGTCATCAATAGGTTTAGGCCTTTCATTAGCTGTAGATAAAAAAATAATTAGTATTGACGGTGATGGCTCAGTTTTAATGAATATGAATACACTTGCAACAATTGGTAATAGGGCACCAGCGAATTATACTCTTTTGATAATAGATAACGGCTCTTACGGATCTACAGGAGATCAAAAAACATTTACGAATGAACGCACATCATTAAAAGATGTTGCTATTGGATCTGGTTGTCAAAATGTAATTGAATGCTCAGGAGAAGAAACAAATGAAAATTTACAGAAAGCGCTAGTAGATACAAATAATTCTTATGTTATTATTTCAAAAATAAAGTCAGGGAATGTGCCAATAAAACCAATTCCTCTTAATGCTGTTACAATAAGAGATCGATTTAGAAAAGAAATAGGTTTAGTTAATTACCTTTAATATTTTTATAAGACACTATGATTTATTCTGTTGGTTCAATCTTTCTTGATCATATTATTAAAATTGATAATTTTCCTAAAAAACCTGTTAAAGTTATTGCTCAAGGAATAGAAAAAAGACTTGGTGGGTCAGCAGCGGTAGCTAGTTTTACTATAAAAAAGCTTGGATTAAATACATCTTTTATTGGCAGGTTAGGCGATGATGATGCTTCTAAATATTTAAAAAGTGAGTTACGTAAATTTAATATTGAACATAAAGATGTTATTTTTATTAAAGGTGCTCAATCATCACAAAGTTATGTTTATGAAGATAAGAATGGTGAAAGACTACTCGCAGCTTTTAGTGAAAAAAAATTATTAAATAATAAAAAATTACCCAAAATTGAATTTACAAAAAATACAACCTTTATTACTGATTTAAGATGGGTTGAAGCAACTCATTATATTGCGAAGAATTGTCAAAAAAAGAAGCTAAACCAAATTGTTGATTTGGATAATTATAAATTAAACACCAAAGTAAAACAAATTATCAATCTGTCTTCACATCCTATTTTTTCTGAGACAGGATCATTTGAATATACAAAAATCAAATCAATCATAGGTTCATTAAAAAAAATGTATTCAATTAAAAATAAATTTTATGCAATAACCGCTGGTAATAAAGGTGTTTATTGGATTGAAAATGGTATAGTATTTAATTGCAAACCTCCAAAAATAAAAGTTGTGGAAACAAATTGTGCAGGAGATGTTTTCCATGGAGCATTTACAGCTTTTATTCATCAAAAATATTCTATGATTGACTCTATGAAATTTGCTACTGCCACAGCTTCATTAAAATGCACTAAAAATGGAGGTATCTATTCCATACCTACTTTCTCATCTGTTAAAAATTTTGCAAAAAAAATTCAATTAAGGAAATTATAGTTATATGAAAATATTAATAACTGAATTTATGGAAGCTAAAAGTGTAGAATTTCTTCAAGCTAATTTTGATGTCATAGTTGATGAAGATTTATCAACAGATACTAATGAATTAAAAAAAATAATTAACAACTTTGATGCTTTAATTGTGAGAAATAAAACACAAGTTAATAGAGAAGTTCTAGAAAATGCTACTAATCTAAAATTTGTTGGCCGTTTAGGGGTTGGTCTTGACAATATTGATATTGAGTTTTGTAAAACTAATAATATTCATGTTCAGCCAGCAACAGGTATGAATGCAAATTCAGTTGCTGAATATGTGATTAATACATCTCTTTCCTTATTAAAAAATATTCCCTTAATACACCAAGAGACTTCGATAGGTAATTGGCCACGAACATCAATTTCTTCAAGAGAGATTAGAGGTAAAACGATTGGTTTATTGGGTTTTGGGTTAATTGCAAAAAAAGTATCTAACTTAGCTAAAGTATTCAATGCTCAAATAATTGCATACGATCCATATGTTGATCCAAGTGTTGGTAATGAATTTGATACCAAATTACTTGATATGAATGAGATATTTAAATTGTCAGATGTAATTTCAATTCATCTACCTCTTACTGACAAAACTAAAAACCTATTAAATTATGAGGCTTTTAAGAAAATGTTAAAAAAACCAATTATTATTAATTCTTCTAGAGGCTCTATAATTAATGAAGAAGATTTACTAAAAGCTTACGATGAAAAACTAATATCCGGATTTGCTCTGGACGTCTATGATAGAGAACCTGTACAAAAATCTTTTTTAGAAAGAATACAAAGTAATACAAATTGTATACTTACACCTCATGTAGCTGGGGTAACTGAAGAGTCAAATGCGAGAGTAAGTGAGTTTATAGCAAAAGCTGTAAAAGAGTTTTTTAAATTATAAATTAAACTCTTTCATAAATACAACTCTATTTTCTACTATAGAATTTTCAGCCGCCTCACCAATTGCAACTGACATTAAACCATCTCTTAAAGATACCTCTGGTTTTTTATTTTTTTGAATAGCATTTATAAAAGCTAAATGCTCAAAGTAAGTGGAACCATGATGATGTCCTGCGGCTAAAATATCTTTATCTACTTTAACTTCTTTTGACTTATTAACATTGTCTTTTCTCAAACCAATTCTAACTTCTGAAGAGTCCTTGCCTGAAGCATTTGATGGAACAAATGTTTCTATTTTTCCTATATCTCCTATAGCCACTATTTCTTCTTGATATTCTGAATTTTCTGCAAACATACATAAATCAAGCATCCCTCGAACACCATTTTCAAAATCTACAATTACATATGCGTTATCTATAATATCCGGAGTTTTGCCATCATATTTTTCTTCTAGATGATTAACATCCTGACTTCCACTGGCATAAACTTTTATTGGCTCACTTTGAATAACAAGTCTCATTAGGTCAAAGAAGTGACAACATTTTTCAACTAATGTGCCTCCAGTGTTAATAATAAATCTATTCCAATCATCAACTTTATTTAAAAAAGGAAATCTATGTTCACGAATAGAGAGCATTTTTATTTTACCAATTACATGGTTATGAACTTCATTAATTAATTGTGTTACAGGAGGCATATATCTGTATTCCATTCCAGTCCAAATTATCTTTGAATAGTCTTTTGAAAGTAGCTCAAATTTTTTACAATCTTCAGTGGTTGTGCATAAAGGTTTTTCTATCAACAAATGTTTATTTGTTTTTAAAATTTGTTCTAAAACATTGATATGTGTAAAATTGGGTGTAGCAATAATATAGGCATCTGCAATATTTTTACTTATTAATTCATTTAAATCATTATAAAATTTTGTAGACTCCCGAACTAATGATTTTGCTTGGTTTCTTGAGCTCTCATTAGTATCACAAACTGCAACTACTTCTGCATTTTCAATTAGATTTATATTCTGAATATGTTCTTGGCCCATAACACCAGTTCCAATTATTCCATATTTTATAGTTTCACTCATATTGTATAAGTTGGTATCTTTAATTTTTTTCCTAAAAGTTTAACATCTTCAATTACATCTCCATAAGTAAAGCTCACATGATGCTCTAATCCACTTAAAAATAAGTTTTTAATTTTTTTAAAAGTATTTTTACCTAAATTTATTACTCCAGAAGTTCCAGAAAAAGAATTTTTTCTTCTGAGTACTTTTCCCTTCATTAAAATAAACTTTAATTTATTTTCTGATTTTGAAACTCGAAAGATTGTAATTTCTCCAGCCCTAAATGCAAAATTGTGAAGAAGTGGTTTTTTTCTATTTGAGTGAACAGTAGCACTAGGTGTATTTGTTTCAGCCATACTTAGGGGGGCAAGACCGCAATGCCAGAAAACTGTAGTATTATCTTTTTCATCAACATCTACAATATCTACTAATAAAGCAGGTTTCTTATTTAATTGATTTAATATGTTACAACTTAAGCTTCCAAGTACATCAGCTTCACATGCAGCACTTATTTTATTTTCATTCATCATAGCCATTGGTCCGCATGAAGCACATCCATACTCAGTAAACATTTCTGGCCAACAACGTACTGCAAAAGCATCAATATTTTGTTTTTGTTGAATTTGTTCAAGGCCATGGAACAAAGATATGCTTTTGTTTAATTCTTTTTGATTTAACATATGTAAATTTTTAAGGTTAGAACTGATATTTTTTTTAGTTACATTAATTATTTTTTTATCAACCCTTCTAGAAATGTTAAATAATTTATACAAATTTATCTTTTCTATTTTTGCATTAAATTTTGTTTTTAATTCTTTAGTATTAAAATCACATGTATGAAAACCTTCTGGTCTTTCACCAATCAGACCTAATTTAGGTTGTTTAAATTCAATTATTTTCTTATTATTTTTTTTTGAATTTGTTATTTTTTTTAAAAAATTTCTTTTCGTAAAATTATTATTACTTTTTATAAATTTTAATATTTCTTTTGAAAAAGATGACTCATCATTAGAGTAAATTATAAAATTAGAATAAAATTTATTTTTGATTAAGGCATGCAATCCTAAATTGACACCACAAAGAGAATTTAATCTCAATCGTCCACCTGTTCTTTTCTCTTTAAATGACACAAATAAAATTGGTTTTTTAAATTTTGCAACAAAAGAAGAAATAAATTTTGCATCAGTAAAGGTAGATTGAATAACAATAAATTTATTATATTTACGATTTTCAAAATATTTTAGTGCGTTTCTCCCAACTTCGTCATTTGTTATTAAATCTTCAAAAAAAATAATGTTCTTACTTAATTTTTTTATTGATTTTTTTGTTTTTGCTATTTTTTTTATAGCCAATTCAATATCAAAAGTATCTCTAGCTAAACTTAGGCACCCAATCATTAAAAACCTTTATAAGTATTTTTAAAGTTTATGGAATTTTTTTGGATCAATTTATTTTTTAAATAATTTTCTAAAGATTGGGCATTATTATTTGTAAGTGCATTCAATTTTTTTACATAATTTGCACTTTCTTTATTAAGATTTTTTTTAATTTTTTGGTAATTTGGATAGTCTTTAAATGCATCAAGCCAAATAGTTCTACCAGCAAGATATCCAGAAGCACCATTTTTATAAGCTAATTTTAAACAATTAAAAAAAGATTTCTTACTCATTCCAGAGGATAGCATTACCCATGGAATATTTTTTGTTGCTTTAGATAGTTGCTTAAAAGCATTTTCTGTAACTTTAGTAAATTTACTATTCTCTAAATACTTACTATCTACAGGACTCTCTAATTTAAATATATCAACTTTGTATTTTGCTTTAGAAAATTCTTTAACACTACCTATAATATGATTTTGATTTTTATCTAGCTGCTCTTTGTAATCTTTTGAATAACCAATTTCATTTTTGAAAGGATAAACTAATAGCTCAAGTAAAAAAGGAATATCATATTTTTCACATTGCTTGCCAATAGTTTCAATATATTTTTTTTGGTGATTAATTGATTTTTGATCAGCATCAGGTCGATACCATGCTAGTACTTTTACTGCATCACCACCTATTTTTTTTATTTTTTCAACTGTCCAATTTTTAATATTTCTTGAATATCTCCCTTCCCCTTTTTCCGTAAATGCATGATCTTCTAATGTGATGATTAAACCACTGCATTTGCTTGTAGTAATAAGGTTGGGTATTGAATAAACTGGATCCATCAATACGGCTGTAGAGTATTGTGAAAGGCTTAATGAAATTTGTTTTTTAAAATCAACAACATCCTTAAATTTATATTTCTTTTTTTTACTTTTTATTAAATTAAAGATAGGGGGCCTTTGATCAATTGCTAGCATTTGCAAATGATGATTGTCATTACATAATTTTTTGATATGAATGTATTTGCCAGTTGTTAGAGATTTCATATTTTTGTTTAAATTGTTTCTATATATTTGGCTGGTTTTGAACATTTAAATACTTTATTGTCTTGATAACTCAAGAATTAATTTTTTTAATAAATCATAAATTTTCAATTTTATTAAGAATTAAAATATTTGCTAAATTTTAATGTTAATTTGCTATGATTTGTTGTGTTTTTTTACTCTTGTATAACCTTCTAGTTTATGTTTTAAACTACTTAAAATTGGAGGAATAATGATTAAATCTATTTTAAAATTTTTTTCAGTAACTTTCATTTCTATTTCATTCACAATAATTTCAACAGTTGCTTCTGCTGAAATTACAATTAACTGGCCATCAATTTGGGTTGGAAAAGACTCTAAGACAACAGTTATTCGTGAACTAGTAGATGAATTTAATGCTGCAAATGCAGGTGCAATCAAAGTTGTAATAGAAGAACAAACTGATTATGACATCTATGCACAAAAATTAACTGCTCAAATATCTACAGGTGATCTACCTGATGTATTTACAGTTGGTGCTGACTTGTTAGATATTTTACATAGAAGTGGCAAAGCAATGGATCTTGCTCCTCATGTAGGCTCTGACTCACATTGGAACAATGTTTATCCGGAAAATGCTCTTCAATCTAATATGATGGAAGGACAATTAACTGCATTACCATATGAACTTTTTGTAACACCAGTAACTTATAATAAAAAATTATTAAAAGCTGCTGGCTATGATGAGTTTCCTACAACATATGATGAGTTCTTCAAAATGTGTGAAGCTGTAACTGCAACTGGTAAAGTTTGCACATCTCAAATGACAGGTAAAAACGCATGGACCTCAATGCTTTGGTTTTCTCAAGCCGTAGCATCAGCTGGTGGACCTAATGTTTATGAAAGAGGTCTAGATGATCCAGCTTGGGCTCAAGCTTTTGAAGTTATGGAAAAAATGTATATGTATACAACAAGCGATGCTATTGGTGCAGATGCAGGTGTTTCAGGTGGACATTTCTTAAATGAAAGAACTGCAGTCTTCATGAATGGACCATGGTTTATTGCACGTTATACTTCAGACGGTATACCTGGATTACACGCAAACATAGGTGTAGCTCCAGCTCCAATGCTAACTGGTGGTAAAGGTGCTCCAGGCGGGTATGTAGGTGGAAGACAATCATCATTAGCAGCTGGTAAGCAATCTGATCCTGCAAAAGAAGAGGCAGTTGTTAAATTCTTAAAATGGCTTACTACTCCTGAAAATGTTGCAAGACTATCTTATAGTTCTGGTGCAATGTTTATTGTAAAGGCTGATTTGCCTGCTGATATGGATAGACTATTCATTGAAATGAATGAGCAAAAAGGAAATGCTCCTTACGTAGCTCCAACATTTTTGAATGGAATAGCTTCTTTACCAATAGCGAAAGAATTTCCTCAAGCATTATCTGCTTTAGCTATAGGTGATGTAACACCAGAAGGTGCAGTTGAAATGCTTAAAGACGCTGAATAAAATCTAAAACAACTATGAGGTATTTTTATACCTCATAGTTTATTTTTTTTATGAAACTCAGAAAAGATGAAGTCGTTTGGCTATTGATATTTATAGCTCCAGCGATATGTCTTTTTTTTCTCTTTTTTATTTTACCTATTCTTTTTCTTTTTGTTACTAGCTTTACTAACTGGGATGGTATTGGTGCAGAATTCGTTGGTTTAGAAAATTATTCTAAATTGTTAAATAAAAAATCTTTTATAAGAGCAATTACTAATAATTTATATTGGTGTGTTACAGCAGCATTAATAACTGTTCCATTAGCTCTTATAGTAGCATTACTTTTAGCTCATCGGTCTAGAGGCTGGAAGGTATTTAGAACAGTTCTTTTTATTCCTCAGGTTGTATCATCAGCTGCAATAGCAATGCTTTGGGCAGCAATGTTTAATGCTGAATATGGTTTAGTAAATTTTCTGTTAGAGATTATCGGATTCTCAGATTTTGAGAAATATAATTGGCTGGGTAACGTTCGAACAGCTAATGCGGCATTAATTGGTTTTTCTTTGTGTTATGTTGGTTATTTTATGGTTATTATGTTGGCAAAAACAGCTGGTATTTCTGATGATTATTACGATGCGGCAAACATAGATGGAGCAACACAATTTCAAAAGGATGTTTATATCACCGCCCCATTAATCAAAAGTACATTTTTTCTTTGTATAATTTTAGCAGTAATATTTAATTTAAGGCAGTTTGAATATGTGTACCTAATGACTGCCGGTGGTCCAGCTAATAAAACACAAGTCCTAGTTGTTTATATTTGGAATGAATTATCTGTGCAAAGACTTGGACGTGGTAATGCTGCAGGTGTGATAATGATATGTATAGGTGCCGCACTTTTATTGATACTTCGTAAATTATTAAAAAGTGAGACTTATAATTAATATGAAAAGAGATTTATCCATAAACTTTTATTCTATTTTTAAATGGGTAATTCTTATATCGTTTGTATTGTATGCAGTATTCCCTTTTCTTTGGCTAATTCTAGCTTCATTAAAAACAAATGCTGAACTACTTGATGATCCATTTGCACTTCCAGAAGTTTTTCAATTTAAAAATTATGCTGACGCAATGGAGGCAGCCGGATTGGGTCAATTAATAATTAATTCTTTAGTGATAAGTACTAGTGCAACTTTTTTAAATATATTATTTTCTTCAATGTGCGCATTTGCAATAGCACGTCATACTTTTTGGGGAAAAAATGTATTATTTTTAATGATTACAGCAGGCATTTTAGTTCCTCTAAATGCATTAATCATACCTTATTTTGCAATTATTAATTTTTTAAATCTTTATGATACAAGACTAGGATTAATTTTAGTTTATTGTGCTGTTGGACTTCCTGTTTCTACTTTTATTTTAACAGAGTTTTTTAAATCTATACCAAAAGAAATAGAAGAAGCATCATTTCTAGATGGTTGTAATTTCGTCTCTCGCTATTTTAAAATTATGCTTCCATTAGCTATACCTGGTCTAGCTACTGCAGGAACCTTTCAATTTATTTTATGTTGGAATGAATTCATTTATGCAATGTTATTAACATCCTCAACTGAAATAAGAACAATTCAATTTGGTATAAGTTATTTTACTAATCAATTTTTCTCAGATTATGTAGGAATGTTTGCAGCTGTTGTAATTAGTATACTTCCAAGTATTACCGTATTTATCCTTTTTCAAGAAAGAGTTATAACTGGGTTAACTGCTGGATCAGTAAAGGGGTAGAGCATCTAAATTGATAAGCCCTAACATCATAAAAATTATATGTCATGATATTGGAAAACATCTTGGTTGTTATGGCGTAAAATCAGTTAGTACTAGTACAATTGATAGTCTTGCAAAAGAAGGTATTTTATTTAATAATGCTTTTGCAACAAGCCCAGGATGCAGTCCTAGTAGAGCTGCAATTGCTACTGGTAGATATCCTCATAATACAGGTGTACTAGGTTTAGCCCACGCTCATTTTGGATGGGAATTAAATAAAACTATACCTCACATTGCAAAATACTTATCTAACAAGGGTTATAGGACTATGCTCTTTGGCCTTCAACACCTAACATACCATGAAAAGTCACTTGGTTTTGATAGCATATTTCCAGAAAGACCAGCAGACGATGTTGTAAAAAATATAAGAAAAAAAATAAATGAAAAATTATCAAATAAATCTTTTTATGCAGAAATAAATTTTTTTGAACCACACCGACCTTTTGACTTTGGAGGAGTTAAACCATTCAAATCCAAAGGTGTCTTTATTCCTAAATATATTCCAACAAATCAACATAGCAAAATAGAGTTTGCTGCAATGCAAGGTGCAATTAAAAAAATGGATGAATCAATTTTAAAGATAATAAAAATTTTAAAGAAAAAAAATCTATATGAAAATACAGTAATAATTTTTACAACTGATCACGGTATACCATTTCCAAGGGCAAAAGGCACTTTATATGACTCTGGAATTGAGACAAGTTTAATATTGCACTATCCAAAACTCAAATTAAAGAATAAAAAAATTAACGAACTGATTTCTAACATTGATATTTTACCTACACTTTTAGATCTAGCAAAAGTTAAAAAATCAAAAAAAATACAGGGTAAAAGTTTTTACAAGCTTTTATACAACAAAAAATACATTGAAAATAAATATATTTTTGCAGAAAAAACTTATCATGAAGGTTTCGACCCTATACGCTGTGTTAGGAATAAAGATTATAAATTGATTATAAATTTTGATTCAGACAGAACAATAAGAGTGCCATCTGATATTATGAATGGCGGTACTTACCAAAGTATGATTGGTAAATTGATAAATGTGAGAGAACGATATGAGTTATACAATATCAAGAAAGATAAATATGAAAGAAAAAATTTAGCTAACAATAAAAAGTATAAAAAAGTAAGGCAAAAACTAATCAAAGAAATTATGTTATGGATGAAATCGACAAAAGATCCTCTATTATTTAAACAAATAAAATCACCTTTTTTTCTTGATACTATCAAAGAACTAAAATAACATTTTAGATACATGACAGAAGTTAAAAATAAAAAAATATATATTAAGTCATCAGAGTTTATTTATAGAGTTGAGCATTTGACTTTAGAGGGAACTTGTTCAACAGATCATGGTCCGAAGAATGTTAAAATTAAAAATTTATACGTAGACAAATATCCAGTAACAAATAAAGAATATTTAAATTTTGTAAAAAAAACAGGTTATCAACCTAGAGACACACAACGATTTTTAGCCCATAAACCTAAAAATAATCAATCAAATTATCCCGTTGTTTGCATTTCTCAAAATGATGCAATGCAGTATGCTAAATGGGTTGGTGGAAGGCTTCCAACTGATGAGGAGTGGCAGTATATTGCTTCAGGGCCAGATTATTCAGACTGGCCATGGGGTGATAAGTTTGATCCATCGCTCTGTAATCATGATCATAATTCATTAAAACCAGTTAATTCAAATAAACAAGGATCAAGTTGGTGCGGGTGTGAGGATATGAGTGGCAATGCTTGGGAATGGACATCTGGAGTTTATGATGATGGAGAACATCGATTCGCTCTTTTGCGAGGAGGTAGTTTTTATTATGCACATGATCATTGGCATGTGGGGGGAGGAGCTAGAAAAACAAATTTCCATTGGAAACTGCAGATATTAAACGAGGGAATGAATAGAGCTTCAACTTTAGGTTTTCGTTGTGTGTATGATGCATAAAATTAAAAATGTGAAGAATAAAATAATCAACTTTTCATCAAAAGATTTATTTTTATCTATTGATTATTCAAAAAAAGTTAATTTAGATAAATTAATTGATTTGAATTCAAATTATAATTTTTTAGATAAAAAGAGTAATGATCTTTTAAAAATAAAAATAGAAAATGAAATTATACCGGATCGTTTTTTAAAAATTGAAAAAGTTTCAGAAAAAACACATAATAAATTAAAATTTATCTCTTTAGCCTTTTCCCAATCTTTTAAAAAAGATTTTTTTAAAGGAAGAATTTCAATAATTCAAAAAAAAGAAAATGTTATTGATGTAATTTTTCAATTAGCTGGAAAATGGAAGAATAATGTACCAAAAAAAACTTCACTTATTTTTCCTTTTTTGCGCAATCTAAATAATCATAAAAATTTTTTAAAACCCGGTCATGTATTTAACGGTAAAAAAACTCTGAAAAAGAGCGCTTGGAATTTTCATGAATATCCGCCAGCAATTTTAACAGATAAATCTAAAAACTTTGCTATTGGCATAGAATTTTATGACCAATTTCCATGGCAGGCAAATTATAATCTTAGTATGCATGAAGCTATCTCAAAAGAAGGTTTTGAAAAATATGAAACTGAAGTTCAATTAACCAAAAACTTATCCGATGTTATTGTAATGAGGTTGTACACAAGTTCAGAAGGAAAAAATAAAGTTTTTAATCTTTGGAAAGAAAATACAAGAAGCAGATATGATTTACGAAAATATTTTAAACCAAAAAATACGTGGATTAAAAAAAATTATATTACACATTTTACATTTGCTTATGGAAAAGAGTCTTTTAATTATGAAAAAATAAAATTTAATATTAAGAAAATTATAAAAGAAGGAAAAGAATTCGGGGGATACGACTCATTAATTTTTTGGCATCAGTATCCAAGATTAGGTCTGGATAACTCTAATCAATGGAATCTATATAAATATTTACCTGAAGAATATAAATCGATTAAAAATATTGTTAGAGAATGTCATAATCATGGAGTTAAATTTTTTATTCCATTTAAGCCTTGGGATGTAAGATCAAATGAAAGCTTAGATTACCATGCGAAATCTTTAGAAAATTTTATATCTAAAACAAATATCGATGGTTTTTTTCTTGATACCATGTCTTCCTTGCCTGAATCCTTTCTTAGAATACAAAAGAAATTTCCATCTTTTGAATTTGCTTCTGAAGGAACCCCAAGAGAGCAAAGACAAATTGAACAGTTAACAAGTTCTTGGGATCAAATTGGAGATATTAGGAGAAATTATAAGGTGGAGGTTGAAGCAAATATGTTTCGATTTGTGTTTCCTGAACACCCTTTAAACTTAGTCTCTAGATGGAGCGTAGGGTCTGATAAAGATTCAATAATTAAAAGAGCTGCATTTAATGGTACTGGATTAGTAATTTGGCAAGATGTTTTTGGATGCTGGTTGCCTTTTAGTAAAAAACAAAAACAATTAATCAAAAAAATAAAAAATATTCTTGATAAGTTTCATGCTATTATTTTTGGATCTAATTCAGTCCCATTAATTGAAACATTATCAAATGGTTTAATCTGTAATCAATTTTGTAATAATAGTAATCAAAAGATATTTGCAATTTATAATTTTACAAATAAAAATATTAAAGGCCCACTCTTTGCTGTAGAACCTAAAACTAAAATTAAATTAAAACAAATTTATGGAATAAATACCTCATTGCAAATCAAGAAAAGAAAAGAAATTCTTGCTGTATTTGGAACTGTTTATGCTAACGAAGTAGCACTAATTCATGTTAAGTATTAAAATAATTATATAACAATTCTTTAGGAGGATCATTCTCTTTAATTAGATTAATCATTTTCTCTTTATATTTATTAATAAGATTTTGATCTTGTATTGGACTTAATTGTCCTGGATCCTCAAGAATATTATAGAGAGCACTTTTTGTATCCTCTAATATTTTAAATCCCTCATCTGTCTTTCTTTGAATTCTATTAATTTTCATAACAGGTATTTTTTTTGAAAATGTAAAAGGTTCATGAATTTCAATAGTTCTTAGTTCTTCATGAGAAAAAAACTGCCTCATATGAGTTGGCATTAAAGTGTATTGATATTTATCCAGACTAATTTGATCAAAATTATCAGGGTAATGGAAATAGGTATAATTTCCATCTGTTATATTTATTCCACCTCCCCAATAACCATAAAGAGCTGAATACAGATCGGAGTCTTTATCTAAAATATCTAAAAGAGATTTTCCTTTCACTTCTTTGGGTATGGTTAAATTATTTATAGATAGAAATGTAGGCATTAAGTCAATATTTTGTGTCACTGTATTTCGAGTTTCTCCATCATATTGTTTATATTCAGGATGATGAATAAATAGGGGTATGTGTGCTATTTCATTATACATAGGCATTC
This sequence comes from uncultured Alphaproteobacteria bacterium, assembly GCA_902586695.1. GTDB lineage: Bacteria > Pseudomonadota > Alphaproteobacteria > HIMB59 > CACPNW01. The sequence continues at coordinate 26,055 of CACIIL010000009.1, forward strand.
TATTTTTTGCCCACCAGTCATGTTCTCCAAGCATAAAACCATGATCAGTTGTGAGAATTAAAGCAGTGTTATCCCATAAATTATGTTCATCAAAGTAATCCAAAATAGTTCCTAACAAATAATCACATAAGCCTACCAAGGCTAAATAATTAGCTTTAAGTTCTGCTACTTCATCGTCTGCTTCTTTTACTTTATCATACTGTGGCCAATCTAATCTTGGGCCGCGATAGTTTGTTTTAAATTTTTCTCTAAATCTTTTTGGGGCAAAAAAAGGTTCATGAGGATCAAAGGTTTCTAATTGTAAAAACCATTCATCAGCATTCTTATTTGTTTGAAGAAAATCAAGGGCAGAATTAAAACATTTGACAGAAGGGAAGTCTTTTTCTTCTTTTATAAATTCACTATTTACAGCATAACGATAATAACCAGATTCTCTATTTTTTAAATCTAATTGTGATTTATGAAATTTTTCTCTAAATTTTTCTAATGGAGGTTGAACCATAGCTTTCCATGGATCACTTTCTTGTCCTCTTATAAAATTCCAAGAATTAAAACGGTTATGATAAGTTGCACCTCCATCTTCAAAATAATGATAATGGTCAGTAATTAAGTGTGAATAAACTTTACTTTTTCTTAATATTTCTGGAAAAGAATTATCAAATGGCTCCAGAGGACCCCAACTTCTATGCAAAAAGCTAAGTCTTCCTGAATGCATATCTCTTCTTGCTGGCATGCAAGGCATACTCCCAACATAATGATTATTAAACTGAATTGATTTTTCAGCTAAGCGGTTAAAGTTTGGTGTTTCAAGATATTTGCCACCATAAGAATTTAACATTCTTAAATTTAAAGAATCAAATAAAAGAAATAAAGTCTTCAATGCAAATTCTAGTTTGTTTTTGTCATTGTGCACAAAATTTCAAAAGCAATTGTGGCTCCAACTAAAGAAGTCATATTATTTACATCAAATGGAGGAGAAACTTCTACTAGATCAGCGCCTATAAAATTTATTGAATTTAATTGCCTAATAATCAATTGAGCTTCTCGAACATTAATACCTCCCACTTCAGGTGTACCTGTTCCAGGAGCAAAAGTAGGGTCAATACCATCAATATCAAAAGTGAAGTAAGTTGGAGTATCCTCCAAAACATCTTTAATTATATTTATTGTTTCTTTCATTCCAATTTCATAAAACTTATCAGTTGAAATAATTTTTACACCCTGGTCAATTGCCCATTTTAGATCATCTGGGTCATATAAACCTCCACGTAACCCTAAAATAACATATTTTTTTGGATCAATAAGATTTTCTTCAATAGCTCTACGAAAAGGAGTGCCATGTGTATATTTGAAGCCACCAAAATAAGTGTCCCAAGTATCTGAATGGGAGTCAAATTGAAACATTCCAACAGGCTTCTTTTTTGCCAACGATCTCAATATAGGGAGTGAAACAAGATGATCTCCTCCAATTGATAATGGTATAGTATTGGAATTAACAATTTTTTCAAAATAATTTGTTATTTTTTCAAGTGAGTCTTGAAGATCTGCTGGATTTACTGGGCAATCACCAATATCTGCAATTTGAAATTTATCATAAGGGCTTTTTAGAGAAGATGGATGATATGTTCTTACAAGAGATGATGCATTGCGAATTTCTCTAGGTCCATGTCTTGCCCCAGGTCTATTTGTTGTTCCGCCATCCCAAGGTATACCACAAATGCAATAATCTAATTTTTCTAAATCTTTTATAATAGGTAAACGAAAAAAAGTTGCTATATCTGCAAAGCGAGGAGTTGTTTGACCAGCTGTTGGTTTTATTTGAGTCATAATTAGTAGTTATGGTATAATGAATAAAATATTACAACACAAAAATGATAGATAATCCAAATATATCTGTTTTAGATAATGATGGCGTTATTCAGCATTTGGAAAATAATGTTATTCCAAGTATTTCTTTGCCAAACCAAGAGGGGAATCTTTTACGTCTTGACCGATCTGATACGTTCAGAATGGTTTTATATTTTTTTCCAATGACAGGTAGGCCCGATAAACCTCTTCCAGATAATTGGAACAATATACCTGGGGCAAAAGGGTGCACAAAAGAAAATTGCAATTTTAGAGATAATTATGATGAAATTATCTGTCTAAATGCATTACCAATTGGTATTTCAACACAAACAGTTGATTATAATAAAGAAATGACATCAAGACTTAATATACCTTATGATGTATTGAGTGATGAAAAATTAGAACTTAAAAATTCATTAAAATTACCCATATTTTTAATAAATAAAAAAGAATATTTAAAACGCCTCACATTAATTGTTGAAAAAAATATTATTAAAAAAGTATTTTACCCTATAAATGAGTTAGATAAGCATATAGATGATGTTTTGAAATGGTTAAAAATAAATTAAGCTTTTTGATTACTTTAATAATTTTTTGCCTTTTTGCATTACTAGTTAATGCAAATCCTAATTTAGATCAGTGGATGGAGTCAGAGAAAACATACAAAGATCTTATTGATGAGGGCTTTGAGGTAAAAAGTTATGCAATAAACAATATTGAAACAGTTAATGGCTTATATATCATTTTATTTGTTACTGTTTTGCAAAAAGATAAAGAAGTTTATGAATGTCAAGAATATCAAACAATAGATAAAACAATTGAAACATTTGATATGCAACTTATCTGTAAAGAATTAGTTCAGCCATATGAAAGAGGTTTGGGAACTTAATTTTTATAATATTCCAAAAAGAACCACTGCAGAGCTATGAGTGTAAGTCCATTTATAATTTGTTTATTTTTTAACATTTTTCTTACATGATCCACTTTGAAAGCTTTTACTAAAATATCTTCATTTTCATTTTTCAATCCCATGATTCTTTTACCTTTAAATGAATTTACTTCGCCTAAAAATAAATGATAATATGACTCTGATGATCCTGGAGCAGGAAAATAACTTTGGATTGTTTTAATTTTATTTACTTCACATCCAGTTTCCTCTAAGCACTCCCGTTTTGCTGTTTCTTCAGGTTTTTCATTGTTATCAATTATTCCAGCAACAATTTCATAAAGATAGTCATCATCATATCTGGATATAACACCGGCTCTAAACTGTTTAATTAAGATAATTTCTTTTTTTATAGGATCATATGGTAGTAAAGTAGAAACATGAGCACCACTAAAGATTTCTCTTTCCACTTCATTAGTCCAATTACCATCATGTTTTTGATGAATGAATTGATATTTATTTAAATTAAAGAAACCTGTATATAAATTTTTTTTATTAATTATTTTGTATTTTGGCTTCATTGATTTGATAAAATTAAATTAGTGTATATATTTAAAATATGATTCAAAAAGCTTTATTTGGTGCAGGTTGTTTTTGGGGCGTAGAGGAGCATTTTCGCAAAATAAATGGTATAACCGAGACGTTAGTAGGTTACTCAGGAGGCAATACAGAGAATCCCACTTATGAAAGTGTGTGCTATGATAATACCGATCATGCTGAGGTTTTGCTTGTAAATTTTGATGAAGAAAAAATTTCATATGAAGATTTAATTCAAGAATTTTGGAAATGTCATGACCCTACTACCTTAAATAGACAAGGACCTGATTTTGGTAAACAATATCGTTCAGTAATTTATTATTATAATGACGAACAAAAAAATATTGCTTTAAAATCAAGAGAAAATAATCAAGAAAATTTTGACAATAGAATTGTAACTGAAATAACTAAAGCAGATACTTTTTATAAAGCTGAAGATTATCATCAAAAATATATTAAAAAAAGAGAATTGATTGAGTAAAATATTACAATTATTTTTTATAAGAATTCAAAAAATATTTTTACAAAATTACTTAAATAATTAATAAAAAATGGTTAATGACTTTTTTATTGCATTTTTATCAAGTTGGTTCATACTATTATTCTTTTGGACTACAATTATATTATTTGTATATTTTCGAAACCCACCTAATTCTAGATTGAGCAAAAAGATTGTTATAAGATCATATCTTTTTTTTATACTACTATTGATATTGATTTACTTAATAAAATAGTCCGATTCGTTTTATTAATCAATTTGAGGTATTATAATATCTATATGTAGTAGTGCATTTTGATTTTAATACTAACATATTGGGATATAAGGATTTTTTAAGATTTTTTGTTGAATACTTGACCTTTCAAACTTATAACCTACCTCGATATTAAAGAAGTTTCAAATTTTATTAAAGTATAGGGTTAAAGAATGTCAATTATTAAAAACTATTTTAAACAAAATAGAGTGACGCACACTTTTTCTAGCTGCCAGTGGCCAATTGGCGACCCGCAAGAAAAAGATTTTCATTTCTGTGAAGCTAATACCTTAACTGGTAAGCCTTACTGTAAAGACCATTGTGATGTTGCTTATATCGATGAAAAAGAGCTGAAAAAAGAAAAAGAAGCTCAAAAAAATCGTCGAATTGCTGCTTAAGTTTTCTTTTTTTAAAATGGCTGTATTTTTTATGCAGCCATTTTCATTTTGTTGACAATATAAGTCAATTTCTTAAAATACTCCCCAATTATAAATATGTTTTACTCTGTTCTCAAAAAATTGAATTTTGATGGCAAACTTATAGTAATTGATCATAATAATAAAACTTATGAATTTGGTAATAATACAAATAAAATAAATCTTAAAGTTAGATTAACTAACAAATCTATAGAAAAGAAATTATTTAGAAATCCTGCCCTTCACTTTGGTGAAGGTTACATGAATAAAGAAATAATCATTGAAGAAGGAACAATTGAAGAATTAATAGATATCGTTACATTATGTTATGATGACTTTGTTAAAAATAATTTTATTTTTAGAGTTTATGAAAATTTTTCAGGTTATTTTAAAGTTTTTCAACAATTAAATGAAACAATTAAGTCAAAAAGAAACGTAGCACATCATTACGATTTAAAAGAAGATTTATACAAACTATTTCTTGATCAAGATATGCAATATTCATGTGCATATTTTCACAATGAAAATATAAGTTTAGACCAAGCACAAATTGATAAGAAAAATCATATAATTAATAAACTTAAAATTAATAAAAATATGGATGTGCTAGATATTGGATGTGGTTGGGGAGGTATGGCCTTGGAAATTGCTAAACAAACTGGAGCAAAAGTTAAAGGTATTACACTATCAGAAAATCAATATGCAACTGCTTCAAAAAGAGCGCAAGAAGAAGGTTTGACAGACTTAGTATCTTTTCAAATACAAGATTATAGAAATGAAGATAAAAAATATGATCGAATATTGTCTGTAGGCATGTTCGAACATGTTGGAATTAAATATTTCAAACCATATTTAAAGAAAACTTATGAATTATTAAAAGATAATGGCGTATTTCTTCTGCACACAATCGGTCAAAGAGGGATTCCTACAGCAACAAGTCCATGGATAAGAAAATATATTTTTCCTGGAGGATATATCCCGTCTCTATCAGATATTATTAATGAGACTCAGAAACTTAATATAAATATTACTGATATAGAGATATTGAGATTACATTATGCTCATACTTTAACACACTGGTATAGAAATGTTCAAAAAAATAAAAATGAAATAATTAAAATGTTTGATAGTCGTTTTTATAGAATGTGGGAATTTTATTTACTTGCTAGTAAATATTCTTTTGTAAACATGGGAAATGTAGTTTTTCAAATCCAAATTGCTAAAAATATTAACAATTTGCCTTTAACAAGAAATTATATGTATAATTGACATAATTTAGATATAAAATTAATATTAAACACTTATACTAAATTTATAAATTTTTATGCAACATAGTTTAAATCAATATTTGATAAGAGTAGTTGTTTTTCTAGCATTGGTTTTTGTAATTGTTGTACTGCTTTATCCAGTTTTGCAAGATGCTTTTTTATCAAATATATTTATTAACCTAATTATTCTCACAGCATTAGCGGTAGGTATATTGTTTAATTTATATAAATTAACAGTTTTAAATACTGATTATATTGCTTTAGCCAACTTTGAAATTAACAAATCTCCAAAATCATTTTTAAATAACAATGGCATTTTACAAAATATATCATTAGATTTAAAACAAATAGATGGAAGATTTGTTTTTAAAAGTTCATCCATTAATAGATTAATAGAGAATACTGATATGTCTCTATCAAGTGTTAGAGAAACATCTAGATATTTAGTTGGTTTATTAGTTTTTTTAGGATTACTTGGAACTTTTTGGGGTCTTTTAAAAACTATAGGATCTGTAGGAAATGTAATAAGTGGCTTAGGTATTGATGATACAAATGTTGCTGGTTTTTTTAATTCTCTTAAAGATGGTTTGAATGCACCCTTACAAGGAATGAGTATAGCTTTTAGCAGTTCACTACTTGGTTTAGCTGGTTCTCTTATACTTGGATTTATAGATATTAATTTAGGTCAGGCTCAAAATAAATTCAGTTTATTTTTTGAAAAAATAATTAATAATAATTCAGTACCTGATTTAGTTAATGATAATTCTTCTAATAATATCAATAATCAAGCAATACAAAAAATATACGATAACCTTGATAGTATTGTTTATTCTTTGAAACAGACTTCTGAAAATCAAAATGAAATAAATAATTATCTTAAACAATTGACTAAACAAATTAAAAGTACAAATAAAAATTCTGCTGATTTAGAAGAAAAATTATCAAATTTTTTATCTACTCAACTTAATACTCAAGCAAGTATTTTGCAAATTATAAGTAAAATTAATGAGAAGGGTATTTTAGATGACTCAACAAAAAAAATATTTGTTAATTTGAATAAAGGCATTCAAGAACTTATAGCTAAAAATAAAAAATAATAATGGCATCTCGGTCTTTAAGAAATAGACTTGGTGAATCAACTAATATTTGGCCTGGATTTGTAGATGTTTTAGCAACTTTATTAATTGTTATTATTTTTGTACTTATGGTTTTTACTGTTTCTCAGATATATTTGAGTGATGCTATTTCAGGCAGGGATAAAGCATTACAAGAATTAAGATTACAAATAACAGAACTTTCTAAACTCTTACAATCAGAAGTAACTGAAAAAAAAGAAGTTCTTAAAAGTTTATCAGATACAGAGTCACAGTTAAGTGGAGTTAAAAAAGATTTGCAACAACAACAACTTCTTTCTGAAGAATTGCAGACTGATGTTGCAAAGAAAAGTAGTGAAATATTTGTTCAAGAACAAAATATTATTGCTCTTTCTGATCAAATTTCTCAACTTTTGAGTGAATTAAGAATTGTTGCAAAAGCTTTAGAAGTCTATGAAGGTATAGATAATGCTATTTTAAATACAGACGGCTTAGGTGAAAAAATAAATAAAGCTTTAGCTACTCGTATCGATCAGTTGAAGACTCTAAATTCTAAATTAGATGAAACAAATCAAAAACTTTCTATTAGTGAGACTAATCTTAATAAAAATATTAATGAATTAAATTCAGTAAATGAAAAATTAGCATCAAATGAAAAAATATTAGAAAATAAAATAAATGAATTAAATTCAGTAAATGAAAAATTAGCATTCAATGAAAAAATATTAGAAAATAAAATAGCAGAATTAAAGATAAAAAATGATAATTTATTAGCTATTAATGAAAGTTTAGGGATTGAAGATGGAGGAATTATTGAACAACTTAATGCTATAAAAGTTAAGAATCAAAAACTTGAAAAATTAAATCAAGATTTACTAATTTCACAGCAAGAAACTAAAGACACTTTAAGTCTTTTGGAAAAAACAAATTTAGATCTAGTATTGAGAGATGAAGAGTTACAAAATCAGATAAACCAATATCAGGAACTTACGAATGATTTATTAGAGATAAATGATAGCCTTGGTCTTAAGGACGCAACACTTCAAGAGCAATTAGAAGCGATAAGATTTAAAAATCAAGAGCTAGCAAGACTTAATCAAAATCTAATTAATAAAGATAATACTATCTTTGATTTAAGAGGCAAAATAATTGAGTTAAATAATGTTTTGTCAATTTCTGATGATAAAAGAATAGAGCAAGAGTTAGAAATAGCACTATTGAAAAGAAATATTGAAAATGTTGAGGATGATCGAGCTAAAGAAAATGAAATTTCACGCAGTAAAGTTGAGCAAATGCAAGTTGAGGCATCTCAAACTTTTGAACAAATTTCAATTTTATCAAATGAAATTGAAAATTTAAAAAATGAAATATTAATTTTGAATAGGGCTTTAGAAGCCAGTGAAATAGAAACTGCATCCAAAAATTTAGAAATTGAAATTTTGGGTGAAAGATTAAATAAAGCATTAACTTCTGAGATATTTGAATTACAAAAATATCGATCTGAATTTTTTGGTAAATTACAGTCTTTATTGGGTGACAGAGATGATATTAAAGTCGTAGGTGATAGATTTATTTTTGAATCAGAATTATTATTTGACTCTGCTTCAGCAAATCTGCAAGAAAATGGAAAGGCTAAATTAAAAGAAATTGCAATTACGTTAATGGAAACTACAAATGAAATACCAACAGGTATTGATTGGATAATTCAAGTAGAGGGACATACTGATAAAAGACCTATTAACACGCAACAATTCCCATCTAACTGGGAGTTATCTACTGCTAGAGCAAATTCTGTTTTAAAATTATTGCTTGAAATTGGTTTCGCACCAAAAAGACTTGCAGCAGCGGGCTATGGAGAATTTTATCCTATAAGTGATGGGGAAAGCAAAGAAGATTACCAACAAAATAGAAGAATTGAATTAAAATTAACTTCCAGATAGGTGCCTTAAATTTAACATAAAGTTTTCTTATTCTGATAAAAATGAGATTACTTGTCTTTATAATATTTGCAATGCTATCATATAACGCTTACGCTGGATGTGATGATCAACCATCTAATGAAGTTGATTGGACAAATTGCAATTTTGTTGAAAATCTTGATTTGATTGGTGTAGGTTTAGCTAATGCAAAGATGTCAGGTGTCAATCTATCTTTAGCTAATTTAGAAAAATCTCAGTTAAATAACTCTGATCTTTCTGTTGGAAATTTTATATTTGCCAATTTCAGTAATTCAAATTTATATGCTTCTAATTTGCAAGGTGCTAATTGTAATAATGCAAATTTTGAAAATGCTAATTTAGCAAAGGTTAATTTTGAAGGAGCAAATCTTTTTACATCATCATTTAAGGGCGCTAATCTATATGAAGCAAATCTATTAGGTGCAAATATTTCAGGAGCAATTTTTGATGAAGCTAATCTTTCAAGTGCAATTTGGGTTGATGGAAAAAAATGTGCTTTAGGCTCAATTGGAACCTGTAATTAAATTTGACTATTATAATATTTTTTTAAATATCTAATTTACTTTTTAATGAATTTAATGCAGACACTAGATTTATTATGGGCAATAATAATTATTTTTATGCATTTGTAGTTGTTTTTTTAGCTGGTTTATTATGGAGTTTTGGAGCAGTAGTTGTTCGTTATATGCACGATGCTAATTATTATGTTTTCCAATACTTATTTTATAGAGGTATTTCAATCGCAATAATATTAATTGGATATTTATTTATAAAAGAAGGATTTAAATTTTATAAAAATTTTTTTAATATTGGTTTATCTGGAATTTTAGGAGGTTTATTTCTTGCTACAGCATTCACTGGTTTTATTTATTCAATTACAATAACTACTGCTGCAGTTACCCTTTTTATGCTAGCTGCAATGCCATTTATTGCAGCCATTGTTGGATATTTTTTTCTAGGTGAATTACTCTCAAAATCAACGCTAATATCAATGATTTTAGCTTTTATAGGTGTTATTATTATGATTGTTAATGACAGTATGCTCGGTACTGCTTTAGGAGCATTGATAGGCTTTGTATCAGCTAGCGGTTTTGCTTTATATACTGTTACTTTGCGTTGGAAACCTCAAACACCAAAATTTACTACAGTTATTCTTGCAGGATTATTTTGCGCAACCTTTTCTTTATTTATGTTAGATTTTTCTTTTGAAACTTTTGAGCAAATGCCAATTAAAAATTCTTATTTAAGTTTATTGCATGGCTTAATAGTTGCAAGTGGATTGATACTATACAGTTTAGGTGCAAGATATTTGCCTGCAGCTGAATTAGCCTTATTATCATTAATGGAAGTTGTTGGAGGTGTTTTGTGGGTCTGGATACCAATTTTTGGAATTAATGAACAACCAACATTGACTGTAATTTTAGGAGGAATTATTATTACTTTAGCAGTCTGTTACCATGGGTTAAGTACCAAAATCAAAAGGCATCCTATAACGCAATAATGATTTATATTTATTAAAAATTTATTCCATTAAAGTTGATACCAAATGCAATCTGTCAATTTCTCCACCATTAAAAAAATTATGGTATTTTGTATTATCAGTTATATAAACTGAACCATCAGCAGGCATATGGAAACTTTCATCTTCTATAACCATTCTACAGCCAGGGTTAGTAATTATGGGTATATGAATTCTTCTCTCGGGATCTCTGTGCCAACTTAAACATGATCTAGGAGGTTTCATTAAAAATCTCATTCTTCCTATTTTCCATTCTGCACTTATTGTATTATGTACCTCTTCAATATAAGTTCCCCTAAAAGGTTTACAAACTTCAGAATATTCTTCTTCATCAATAGAATCTAATCGCTCCTCCTCCTCCCAATTTGAAGAGGGAAAAGTCCAGTATTTACCTCTTATGTTTCCACCACTTATTGATTTAGGATCATTCGGTTTTTGGTTTACACATATTGCATTAAAATCATATAAGCTTGGATCATCTTTTGACCAATTTTTTATTTGATAAAATATAGTTAAAAACTCTGCTTTGACTTTTTCTATATTAAAGTTGAATTTATCATATTTTTCTAAGTATTTAGATTTTTTGACAAATTTTAAAGGTTTACCCTGATCAGACTCACTTGTAGTTTTTGTATTCATAACTATTTATATATCACTGATTGAGGCAAAAAGTCATGTGTTTATAATACCATTTTAATTGCTTTTTAGTCGCACTCTTATATTTGTTTTCTAATGAATTTATTAAGTAAAGTAAGAATTTTATCTAGGAAAAGTGATTTAGCTATTATTCAATCAATGCAAGTAGGAAATGCCTTACAAAAAAAATTTCCAAATCTTTCAATAGAATACATGACTAAATCTACAGCCGGAGATAAAGATCTTAAAACCCCTCTCTCTGAAATGCCTAATCCAGGAGTTTTTACTGATGATTTACGAAAGGAATTAATAAAAAATAATTGTGATATAGTAGTTCATTCTTGGAAAGATCTACCACTTGATTTGGGAAAGTCTACAATTATAGCAGGAACTTTAAATAGAGAAGATCAAAGAGATATAATATTTGTTAATAAAAAAAATCTCAATAAAATAAAAGTTTCTAAATCAATAAGTATTTTATCTTCATCACCTAGAAGAATATACAATTTAAAAAGTTTTATACCCAAATATTTTCCCTTTCAATTAGAAAATATTAATTTTGAAAACATTAGAGGCAATATTCCAACTCGTTTTAGAAAATTCTTAGAAAACGATTTAGACTCAATTGTAATTGCAAAAGCAGCCATAGACAGGTTGATTGCAAATCCTTTTCCAGAATTTATAAATTTATCAAATCAAATTAAAAATTATATTGATAAGTGCATTTGGATGATTACCCCTTTATCTTTAAACCCCACATCCCCCGGTCAAGGATCTCTAGGAATAGAAATAAATAAAGAAAATACAAAATTAAGTAATGCAATTTCTAATATTTCAGAATCAAAAGATATTAAATTTGTAAATATGGAAAGAAAAATTTTAAAAAATTATGGGGGCGGTTGTCATCAAAAAATAGGAGTTAGTTTTTTTGAAACTAATAATGGAATAATACATTCAGAAAAAGGTGAAACGGAAGAAGGAAAAAAATTTTATGAATGGAAAATTCATCAACATAGAAAAATAAATGCTAAAAAAATAGATCCTAAATATATTTTCCCATTTAATATTAAAGATTATAGTTTTTTTGATAGAATAGAGATAGAAGAAAATATTAATAAAATTTCTAAAATAAATGATCATTGTATTTGGATTTCAAGAAAATCATCTTTGCCTAAGGGAATAAATATTCCTAAAAATAATATTATATGGACTAGTGGTCTTAAAACCTGGAAAGCTCTTGCTGATAGAGGATTATGGGTAAATGGATGTGCTGATGGCTTAGGAGAAGATTTGGATCCTAATATTTCCTCTTTAATTTCTCTCCCATGGATTAAATTAACTCATGATACTGCCCCAAATAGTAAAATTAAAAAAATACTTAAAACATATAAATTGCTTGAAAAAACTAATTCCTTTGATTTTAAGGAAAAAAAGTATTTTTTTTGGATGAGCTCATCCGCTTTTAATTTAGCAGTAAAGAATAATCCTATTATTTTAGACGCATATCATGCATGTGGACCAGGTAATACCTATAAAGAAATAAAAAAAGTGATAAAAGACCCAACCAAATTATATGTATATCTATCATATGAGGATTGGAAAAAGGAAATAACTAATGAATAAAATGTTAATGAGATTAAAGAGGAATAATATTTTGCGTAATATGTGCGTAGAAACTACCTTTTTAAAAGATCAAATTATACAACCAATTTTTATTAGTAATCAGGTAGATGTAAAAAAAGAAATTCCTGGCATACCTAGTAACTATGTTATGAATTTAAATGATTCAATTAAACAAATAGAAAGTGATTTAGAAAATCAACAAAGAAATTTTTTAATTTTTATGATTCCATCACATAAAAGCGAATTTGATTTTAATTTAGAATTTCAGCAAAAAGTTATATTAAAAATAAAAGAAACATTTAAAAATGAAATATTTTTATGGGCAGATGTTTGTCTTTGTTCAATGACTACACATGGTCATTGTTGTATATTTGATAATAACAAAAATATAGATTTAAATAAAAGTTTATCTAGTCTTTCTGAAGTAGCTCTAAGTTATAGCCAAGCAGGAGTTGATGGAATCTCTCCTAGTGACATGATGGATGGAAGAACAAGTTCTATAAGAAAAATTTTAGATGATAATAGTTTTCACCTATTACCAATTATGAGCTACAGTACTAAGTTTGCTAGTAATTTTTATGGACCTTTTAGACATGCGGCTGATTCAAGCCCAACATTTGGTGATAGAAAACAATATCAACTAGATTATAGAAATAAAAATGAAGCAATTAGAGCGTCTGTTAGATGTTTTGAAGAAGGTGCTGATTTGTTGATGGTTAAACCAGGTCAGGGATCAATAGATCTTATAGAAACTATAAAAAATAAAACTGGATTAATGGTAGGGGCTTATCAAGTTAGTGGAGAATATGCTGGAATAGCGTTAGCTGCAGAAAAAAATCTTTTAAATTTAAACGATGCACTATTAGAAAGTTGGCACGTAATGAAAAGAGCAGGGGCTCAATTTATTATATCTTATGGCGCAAGAAAATCTAAAGAATTAGGAATACGTGAGTAATCATCAATTTAAAAACGCCTTAAATAGAGTTAATCAATCTATTCCACCGATTTGGTTTATGCGTCAAGCAGGAAGATATCATTCACATTATCAAAATTTAAAAAAAAAATATAGTTTTGAGCAATTATGTAAAACACCAGAATTAGCAGCTGAAGTTGCATGTGGTCCAATACAAGAATTTGATTATGACATAGCAATTTTGTTTAGTGATATTTTATTTTTGTTAGAAGGTCTCGGTCTTGAATTGACATTTGATCCTAAACCCAGATTCGGCTCTCTTATTAATTCAAAAAATTTTAAAGATTTTAGCAATATCGATAAAGCGATAGAACATATGCATTTCCAATCAGAAGCAATAAAGTTAACTAGAGAAAAACTAGCAGATAACAAAAGTTTAATAGGTTTTGTCGGTGGACCATGGACTTTACTATGCTATGCTTTTGGTAAGGATCAAGTTAATTCAATAGATGCAAATAATCAATTAGAATTTCTGTCTAATACTGTTGTCCCTCTTTTAAAAAAAAATATTAAGTTACAACTTGATGCTGGTGCAGAAGTAGTAATGGTACTTGATAGTCAATTAAAAGATTTAAATTCAAAAGATTTCAAAGATATTTATATTAATTTTTTAAATGATATAGCATCTACTTACCCAATGAAAATTGGATATTACTCAAAAGGTAAAAATGAAACAGATTTATACAATTGTTTTAAAATACCATTTGCTGGATTTGGTTATGATCATTCAATAAATTTGTCTAATGTATTTAATAATCAAAATACAGGATTTGTGCAGGGTAACTTTAACGAAGAATTAATGTTATTAGATACGGATATATTTCTTAAAAAACTAAAAGATTATATTAATCATATGAAATCCATTGAAAATCGTAATGGGTGGATCTGTGGACTTGGGCATGGTATTAATAAAGATACACCTGAAAAAAATGTTCATTTATTTATAGAAAATATAAGAAAAGAATTTTGCTAATTAGGTATGGTTAAATATATTGGTGAAAAAGATTATGAGCACGGAAGTAAAGAAAAAACTGGTGTGCTTATAACAAATCTAGGTACCCCAGATGCTCCAGAAAGAAGAGAATTAAAAGTTTATCTTAACCAATTCTTATCAGATCCTAGGGTAATTGAACTTCCTAAATTTTTATGGCAAGCTATATTAAAGTTAGTAATTTTACAAATAAGACCATCAAAATCTGCAAAATCTTATAAAAAAATTTGGACTAGTAACGGCTCACCACTATTGGATATTTCAAAAAGACAACTAGTTAAAATAAAATCAGCTTTCTCAAATTCTAATAAAAATATGGTTTTTGAATTAGGGATGAGATATGGAAATCCATCAATACAAGATGCATTAAACAAATTTCAAAAAAAACAAGTACGTAGATTATTAGTTTTACCAATGTATCCTCAATATTGTGCTGCTACTACAGGTAGTACATTTGATGAAGTGACAAATGTTTTACAAAAGTGGCGCTGGATTCCAGAAATGCGTTTTATTAACCAATATTTTGAGGAAAAAAATTATATTGAAGCACTTTCGAATTCTATAAAATCATTTTGGAAAAAATATCCAAAACCTCAAAAGGTTATTTTTAGTTATCATGGCATACCTAAAAGATATTTAACTAATGGTGATCCGTATCATTGTTTTTGCCTTAAAACTACAAGACTTGTAAAAGAACAGATGAAATTATCAGATAATGAAATTATGACAACATTCCAAAGTAGATTTGGACGTGAAGAATGGCTTAAGCCATATACAAGCGAAACATTAAAAGAATTACCAAAACAAGGAATTAAAAATATCCATATAATTTCTCCAGGTTTTAGTAGTGATTGTCTTGAGACACTTGAGGAACTTGAAGAAGAAAATAAAGAATATTTTATGGAATCTGGGGGAGAGTCCTACAAGTACATACCCTGCCTAAATGATAACGAAGATCATATTGATGTTTTTATTAATCTGATTAGAAAGCATACGCAAGGTTGGCCATTATGATCAACGATCCAAAATTCATTACCGCTAAAGATTGGTTTGAAAAACTGAGAGATGACTTAATTGAAACTATTGAAACAATTGATGAAAATAAATTTGAAATCACTAACTGGAGTCATAAAGGTGACGGTGGCGGTAAGATGAGTAAAATTAAGGGCAAAGTTATTGAAAAAGGTGGTGTAAATATTTCTACAGTAGGAGGCACCTTTAATGAGACTATGAGAGAGTCAGTTCCTGGGGCTAAAGAAAATCCAAATTATAATGCAACAGGTATTAGTGTTGTTTTACATCCTATTTCTCCAAAAATTCCTTCAATGCATTTTAATACAAGATTTATAATGACAAGTCAGGAATGGTTTGGTGGAGGCATGGATGTTACTCCTTGTTTAATTTTTAATTCTGAAGAAAAATATCATGATGGTTTAGAGAATTTATGTAATAAATTTGATAAAGGATATTATCCTAAATTTAAAAAATGGTGTGATGATTATTTTTATCTTAAACACAGAAATGAACCAAGAGGAATAGGAGGCATCTTCTTTGATTATCTTCATACAGGTGATTGGGGTAAAGATTTTGAATTTGTGCAAGAGGTGGGAAATTATTTTCATAAATTTATTGAAAATACAATAATTTCTTTAAAAGATGAAAAATGGAGTGAAGAAGAAAAAAATAAACAACTCCATAAACGTAGTCGTTATGCAGAATTTAATCTATTATATGACAGAGGAACAAAATTTGGTTTAGAAACAGGTGGCAATGTAGAAGCTATTTTAATGTCAATGCCACCAATAGCCAAATGGGAATAAAAAATGTTATTTAATACAATTAAAGTAATTCACATATTTAGTATAATTGCCTGGATGGTTGGCCTTTTATATCTTCCACGTTTATTTGTTAATCATGCTAACCAAAAAATAACAAAAGAAACATCTGAAACATTCAAATTGATGGAAAGAAAATTGTATAGAATAATAATGTTTCCTTCTTTTATTGTAACTTGGATATCAGGTCTATCAATGACACATTATGTAGGTCTTGATACTTGGTTATTACTAAAAATTTTATTTGTAATTTTATTATCAGTATACCATTTTTTTTGTTTAAAATGTATTAACGACTTTAAAAATGATAAAAACAAATTTTCAGTTAAATTTTTTAAAATTACAAATGAAGTTCCATCAGTAATATTAATATTTATAATTATTCTAGTTGTATTTCAGCCTTTTTAAAAATTAAGACTTTATAGTTTTAATAGGTTGTTTTCTATTTGGATTACAAGTTTTACATATCTCACATTTAAGCCCATAACAACTTCTAGCCTGACAGTACTCTCTTCCATAAAAAATTATTTGAAGATGTAATTTATTCCAAGATTTTTTTGGAAAAAGATTTTTTAAATCTTTTTCAGTCTGAACAACATTTTTACCATTAGTTAACCCCCAACGTTGAGCCAGTCTATGAATATGAGTATCTACTGGAAATGCTGGATGACCAAATCCTTGAGACATAACTACACTTGCAGTTTTATGACCTACTCCTGGTAATTTTTCTAATTCTTCAAAACTTTCTGGCACCTTACCTTTAAATTTTTTTACAAGTATTCTTGATAATTCAAAAATCGCCTTGGATTTTTGTGGAGCTAATCCACAAGGTCTAATAATTTTATAAATAGTATTTTTTGAAACTTTTATCATTTTATGAGAGGTATTTGCTTTTTTAAAAAGCATAGGTGTTACTTGGTTCACTCTTTCATCAGTACATTGTGCACTTAATAAAACTGCAACTACTAATTCAAACTTATTTTTGTGGTTTAGAGGAATAGGAACTTTTTTATATATCCTATTTAAAATTTTGAAGATCTTCTTTGCTTTTTCAGTTTTTTTCACTACTTAAATAACTCCATTATTGGCTCATGTATAAATAATACTAAAAATTAGTACAAAATATAGCATTTATTAATATTAATAATATTGAATATTTCTATTGAAGTAGTATGGGGTTATTATCAAATTTCTATGGAGGAAATAATATGAAAAAAACTTTAAACATAGTTTTGTCATTGCTATTCATGGGTTTTATTTCACCAGCATTTGCTAATACTATTAAATGGTCAATGCCAGGTGATTCTTTAACACTTGATCCGCATGCACAAAACGAAGGACCAACACATATGGTTTCTCGTCAAGTATATGAAGGTTTAGTAACTCCAGGTATAAATATGGAAATACTTCCTCAGCTTGCTGAATCATGGGATGCTACTAGTGCAGATACCTGGGTATTTAACATTCGTAAAGGTGTTAAGTTTCATGATGGATCATCTTTAAAAGCAAGTGATATCGCTTTTAGTATTAATAGAGCTAAAACAGCTCCATCTGATATGGTTGATTTAATCAAAAGTATAAAATCTGCAACAGCTACTGGTGATCATACACTTGAAATAAAAACTGAAGGCCCAAATCCAATTCTTTTAAACCAATTAACTCAGATATTTGTAATGTCTGAATCATGGGCAAAAGCAAATGGTTGTGAAGTATCATATAACTGGGATGCAGGTGAGACTTCTTATTGTGCATCAAATGCAAATGGTACAGGACCTTTTAAAATTACTTTGAGAGAGCAAGATGTAAGAACACATTTTAAAAAAAATAAAAGTTGGTGGGGTGACCACGGTACACATAACATTGAAAAAATTGAATTACTTCCAATAAAAAATGATGCAACAAGAGTTGCAGCTCTTCTTTCTGGAGAAATCGATTATACTAATGTTGTGCCTGTTCAAGATATTGAAAGAATCAAGTCTTCTTCTGGTCATATAGTAAAAATGACACCTCAAAATAGAACTATATTCTTTGGTATGGATCAAGGTTCTGCAGAATTAAACTCTTCTAATGTTAAAGGAAAAAATCCTTTTGCGGATAAAAGAGTTCGTCTAGCAATGTATCATGCTTTAGATATGGACGCTATTAAGGATAAGGTTATGAGAGGACAAAGTGTTCCTGCAGGTATTATCACTGCACCTGGTGTTAATGGTCATACTGCAGAGCGTGATCAAAGATTACCTTATGATCCTGAACTATCTAAAAAACTTTTAGCTGAAGCTGGTTATCCTGACGGATTTGAGCTGACACTAGATTGTCCAAATGATCGTTATATTAACGATGAAGCAATTTGTGTTGCAGCAATAAGTATGTTTGCTAAAATTGGTGTTACAGTAAATCTTGATGCTAAAACTAAAAGTCAACACTTCTCTGAAGTTAAAGAGGGTGATGCAAATGGTATGACTAGTGATATGTATATGTTAGGTTGGGGTGTTCCAACTTTTGATAGTCATTATGTTTACTCATACTTGTTTGACAGTGCTGGTAGCTGGAATAAAGTAAATTTCAGTAATGCTAGAGTTGATGAATTAGTTGCAGCAATGGGTGTAGAAACAGACTTGGATAAAAGAAATGCTATGATTGCAGAAGCTTGGGATATCACTCAAGACGATGTAACATACCTACCTTTACATCACCAAGTTGTTAACCAAGCATCTAAAGGTAATGTTGATGTTCCAATTAGAATGAACAACGAACCATTATTTAGATTTGCGAACGTAAACTAAGATTAAACTTTAATTTCTGGCCAGTTATATATTCTGGCCAGATAATCTACAATGATAAGCTATTTTTTCAAAAGACTATTACAATCTATTCTTGTAATGTTTGTTGTAGCTTTTGTTTCATTCTCATTATTTAATTTTGTTGGAGACCCAGTAAATAGTATGACTGGTGAAGATGCATCAGATGAAAGAAGAGCTGAGGTAAGAGAAGTATTAGGTTTAAATGATCCAGTTTATGTTCAATTTTCAAGATTCATTGGAAATATCGTTCAGGGTAATTTTGGTATTTCTTATCAATTGAAAAGAGAAGTTTCAGATTTGATAGGAGAAAGACTTCCAGCCACTCTTGAATTAGTTTTTGTTTCAGCAATGTTAGCTATTATTATAGGTACCATATTAGGAGTATATACTGGAATTCATAGGGATAGTTTTCTGTCAAATGTAATTCTTGTTATTTCATTAGCTGGAGTTTCACTTCCAACATTTATTATTGGAATC
>CACIIL010000010.1 GCA_902586695.1 uncultured Alphaproteobacteria bacterium
ATTTAATAACATTTTTTGTATCTGCAAATTCAGAAGAAAAATAGTTACTTTTTCTAAATATTGGCCTAGCTGGAGTAATATCAAATATTGTTACAAATTTTTCTTTAGGAATTTTAAATTCGATATATCCTGTATTTAAGAAAATTGGTTTATAAGAAATTACATCAAATTTATTTTTTATATTTTTTTTTAAATAAGATTCATGATTTTTTCCCCATACTGAAAAATAATCCCAATTAATAAGTGAAAATCCTTCTGGGCATATTTTAACTTTTGTTAAAGGTAAAAAATTTAATGAATAAAAATAAAATATTGATTTTGAGCCTTTATTTTTGGCTTCATATGTCCACATTGGCTTATATACAAGTCCATCTGTATTATTAAATGAATAAATTTGATGTAGTTTTTTTTCATCACTAATTTCTACAATCTTTCTATCAACTGCTTCACCTAGTAATAAAGCATGCCACCATCTACCTTTAAACAAATCAAATAAAGATAATAAAATTGATTTTAAAGCCCAAAGAAAAAAATCAATTTTTTGATTATTTCTAAATCTATAATCAAATTTTTGACCATATGAGTATTCAACATTTTCAATTTTAAAATTTGGAACATTTTTTAAAGAATGAATAATTGAAGAAAATGACAATTTATTTTTTTTAAAATATAAATAAATAAAAGAAAAATAATTTTCATCAATATTATAATTTTTATTTAGATTGAGTGCTTCTTTAGGAAGGTTTGAAAAAAAAATACCTCTTTTAAATTTTGAATCATAATTTATAATAAACTTTAATAAAACTAATAAAATTTTTCTAATTCCATTAAGATAATATAAAATAATAAAAAAATACCATAAAAAAAAAGATAATAATTTATTAACTAAAATTTTATTTTTTTCAAAGATAGTAATAAATTTAATATCGATAGGATAAATTATTTTTTTTTTACTTTTTGAAGATTTTAAAATTTCCCTTGGGATAGAAATCTCTCTCCTCATAGGATGAAAAAAATAAGATATGATAAATTGCTTAATTAATAATTCTTTATCTTTAACGTATTCTCCAAAAATAACTTTTGAAAATTTGTTCTTGTCAATATTTAATGATGTATTTTCTATATCATTAATAACTTTAAAGTAAAAATCATCACCATTATTTTTTAATGTAATATCAAAGCCTTTTTGAATAAAAAAAAGTTTTTTTGAAAAAATTTTTTTTATTTTTTTTTCTACAATAATAGGTAAAAATTTATATAAGTAATTAAAACCATACCAATAAACTTTTCTTTTTAATTTAATTTTTTCTGAATCAATTTTTGAAAATTGCATTGTTGTTTTATATAAAATTTATGAAACCATCTTTATTATTTTATTATATTTCAAAATTTTAATAATTTTGGTAATTTCATAAAAATTTAAAGATAATATTTTAGATAAATCAATTAAATCTGTTTTACCGTCTAAATAAGCACAAACATTTGAAATATTAAGAGAATATTTCTTAAAACCTGTTCCTAATGTATCTGTTCTTAAATTATATTTTGTATAAAAGGGTTCGCCTATAATTAAATTTTTATATATCCTATTATTTTCAAGTATATCAAAAACTAATGTATAAATATCATATGCACCTTGAAAGCCTTCTGAAGAAATGAAATCCAAATTATCTAATGACGTATGATACTCCTTATAATAACCATGTCTTGTTCTCATTATAGATCCAATACTTAAATCAATACCAGGACTATTAAATTGTCTTTCATCAGATCCTCTTTGTAAAAAACTATATTTTTTAAATTTTAATTTCTTTAAATTAAATGCAGTATTAGCAATTTTATTTGAAAGTGAGTCCTTATCTTTTGTTTCTAGATAAGAATAATCATTATTATCACCTACACAACTAACAATATATCCTGCAACTACATTTTTTTTTAGAATTTTATAGTTTTTATTAATGTAAGTTATAGCTCCAATTGTTTCAGGAACAAATATTATCCTATATGAATAATGTAAATTATTTCTAGATAATAAATATTTTGCTAAACGAGTTAATAAAACTGGTCCCGAAACTTCATTATTGCCCATTGAAGGGTGACATATATAGGTAGAAAGTAAAATTTCTTTAGATGATTTACCTTTAATTAAAATTTCTCCATAGTGCATATTTCCTTTTTTTAATGATGAGTCAATTACAACTCTATATTTTTGATCTTTAAATTTTTTTAATTTATTGTGTTGAAGACAAAATCCCCAATCTTTTGTATAATAAGAATATCTATAAGGAATAGCATTTGGCATTTTTTTAATAGTATGTAATTTTTTCTTAAGATCTTTAAATTGAATAACTTTATTAATTGGTATTGAATAACCAACAAGATGCAAATTATTGTCATTAAAATTAATTAATTTGTTGCCTTTTAAATCTTCAATATAAGCTTTTTTTACATTCCATTCTAATGGAATAGTCCAATCATAAACTTTTGTTCCTGATTTAATTTTTTTGATTTTAAAATTTGGTAATTTTTTTTTTATAAAGTTAAGAGTTTCAACTGTACCTGAGCCAGTTAAACTTCTATTAAATTTAAATATTTGTTTAGCCCATTTATAGATTTGAAAACCTTCCTTAGAATTTGATATCACTTTAGACATAATAAAAATTAAAATATAAGAATTTAAATTAATATATTTATTTAAATAAATTTAATATAAAAAATAAGTTAATTATCATATTATTCATTAATAATGATAAAATTATCAATTATTTTCTAAAATAACTTCTAAATTCGGGTTTTCCAGCTTGATATAATACAATTGATGAAACTAAAAAAAATAATGGAACAAGATATTCAGATATATTTACATTATTTTTGTAATAAGATACGCTTCCTACTGTCGACAAAAAAAACAAAAAAATACCCATGAATTGGATTGGATATAATTTGGTTGATTGATAAAATATGTAACGGATACCAAAATAAGCAAAGGTTGATGCAGTTCCTAATCGTACTGCTTGTAAACGATGCTCAGGAACATATAAATCATCAGAAAATGTAAAGGGGAAGACTAGCGATCTATCTAAAATGTAACCAAAAACAATTGCTAAAGCAAATAAACTTAAAATAATAACAATTAGCTTTGCTACTAACCTCATACCAATATTTCATCATACAGATTATTTATGTTTATTAAATAATTATATAATTTTTACCTAAATTTAGACAAAAATTATGACTTTAAAAGTATTGATTTTTGAGAAATATAATTAGTGGCAAGAAATATTATATTTTTTTAATCGATAATAATTGTAAGGCCAGGGAGTAAGAAAACCAGCTATTAACATTAGAGGAATGATCCATAAAGTTAGTTTTGCTTCTCCTATTAAAATCCAATCTACGGCATTCATTGCAATTTCCATAGATATCATTGAAATTAAACTCATTCCAATAGCTGTTTTAAAAGCTTTACTCAAAATCATTTGTCTTGATAAAACAAAAGTTTCAAGGATTATACTAGAAATTATACCATTAATAATTGCTAAGATCATTATGGATAAAGTTGCCCAAGGTATTTGAGTAAATTGAAAAAATAAAATTGTTCCAAAATCTCCTATAGAACATCCCAAAAGACACCAAGAAGTATTTTTTGCACTACGTCTCCATGTATGTATACAATTCCAATGAAATTTTACCTTAGACTTTTCAATATTATTTATCGATGTGTTAATCATTATTAATATATAATATTAAATATCTAAACTACTAGAGTTTTAGATGTAATTTTTTTTTTTGGATCAACAAAGGGTTTCATAACAACTTTGGCTCTTTTAGTTTCTTCAAATATTTGTATTTCAAAACAATTATCAATATAAGCATTTTCTATTGATACCATAGCTAAAGCAATATTTTTTTTTAATCTTGGTGAATATACTGCTGAAGTTACTTTTCCAATATTTTTATTATTCTTAAAAACAGGCCAAAAAGAAGTATTAGGACCTTTCAAAGGTTTGCAATCTATAATTATACCAACTTGCTTTCTTTCAATTCCGCTTTCTTTAATTTTAATTAGAGCTTCCTTACCTATAAATTTGTTTTCATTTTCAAGATTAACTAACCTATCCAATCCTAATTCAAAAGGATTTGTATTTATATCAGCATCTGCATGATATGATAACATTCCCCCCTCTATTCGACGAATTGATGATGTATGTCCAGGTTTTAAATTAAATTCTTGGCCAGCATCCATAATTGTTTCCCAAAGCTTATTACCTTTAGATCCATCACGAAGATAAATTTCATAACCTAACTCGCTCGACCATCCAGTCCTTGAAATAATCAATGGGATACCTTGTAATTCACTTTTAATTAACCAATAATATTTTATATCTTTAATCTTTTCTCCAAATAACTTCTTCATAATATCTATAGATTTCGGTCCTTGTAATTGCAAAGGAGACACATCAGGCTCACTTATGTGAACATTGAAATCAGAATTTATAGCAACTCCTTGAGCCCATAAAAGAATATCACTATCACCTAAAGATAACCAATAATGATTCTCAGCTAATCTTAAAAGAACTGGATCATTTAACAATCCACCTTCATTATTTGTAATAAGAACATATTTGCATTGACCAATAGATAAATTAGATAAATCTCTTGAAGTAAGTAATTGAACAAATTTTGATGCATCTGGACCAGTAATTTCAACCTGTCTTTCAACTGATACGTCACACAAAATGGCATCATTAATTAAGTTCCAAAAATTTTGCTCAGGATTACCAAAATCTCTTGGTATATACATATGATTGTATACTGAAAAACCAGTAGCCCCCCACCTAACAGTGGAGTCAAAAAAAGGAGATTTTCTTATTTGTGTACCAAATCCAAAATCTTTATTTGTCATTTAAATCCTTTATAAAAACTAGACTTTATATTCAAAATTTTGAGTGGTTGGATTAATTTTTATTAATTTAGCTCCATTACGAATATGATAATGAGTTGCAATTGGTGTCAGCGGAGATAGTGTCATAATACTATCAATATTATTATGTTTTTTCATGTATTTTAATAATTCCTTCATTATTTTTTTACCTGCGCCTTTTTTTAAAGACCATAATGTATATGCAATTGCAATTTGACTATTTTTAGCTTCTACACTCATCAAATCCAATTCTTTCACAGTGGCTGGTAATTCATTAGTAAATGCTAAGCATACCACTCCTTCAATTTCATTATTATATTTTAATCCAAAAATTTTTCTACCTCTGGATGTTCTGAAGTCATTATCTAGTTCAGGTCTAACTGGGTCATCATTAGGATTAATCTCAGTCAATTGAACTAATTCTGTTTTTTTTATCCATTTAAAAAAATCAAAATTGTAAGTATATTTTTTTATCACAAAGACCCTTTATACTTTTAGAATTGTTAGAAAAGTGTATTTTTTAATAATATATAAATAGTGAGTAAAACATGAAAATAATAAAAGAATTAGAAAATTTAAAATTGGTTATTGTTGAAATGGAAGTGAATTTAGGAAAAGAAAAAAGGAAAGGTCTTACATTATGTGCAAAAAATAATGATTGTTATTATCCTTTGAATACTGCTCATGATGGTAGACCTATTGTATTAAATAAAGAAAATTTAATAAAATCAGAAAATAATTATTAAAATTTAAAAGCTTTTAATTTACCCATTCTCCATTTCGAAATACAGGTATAACATTTTCATTTTGATCAATACCATCTACATCAATTTGATCAGATCCAATCATCCAGTCGATATGAATCATACTTGAATTACCGCCTCTATTTGAAATTTCTTCTTTGGTTAAATCCATTTCTCCTTTGAAACATTTTGTATAACATTGACCAAGAGCAATATGTGAAGCAGCATTTTCATCAAATAACGTATTATAAAAAATTATTCCACTTTGAGAAATTGGTGAACTATTTGGAACAAGAGCAACCTCCCCTATTCTGCTAGCCCCCTCATCAGATTTAAGAACTTTTTGTAAAACTTCTTCCCCTTTAGAAGCATGGGCTTCAATAATTTTACCTTCTTTAAATGTAACATTAATATTATCAATTAAAGTACCTTGGTAGGATAACGGTTTAGTAGATGATACTTTACCTTCAACTTTATAGGCATGTGGAGTAGTAAAAACTTCTTCAGAAGGGATGTTAGGATTACAAATTATATTATTTTGAGCTTTTGAGGCTCCTCCCATCCATTCATGCTCATCAGCTAACCCAACTCTTAAATTTGTATTGGGCCCATTATATTGCAGTGCTTTAAAATTTTTTTCATTTAACCAACTAGTTTTTTTTCTTAATTTTTCATTGTGAACGTCCCAAGCTTGTATTGGATCATCTACTGATACTCTAGAAGCATCAAAAATAGCTTCAGATAATTTAAAAACTGCTTCATCTACTGATACTTCAGGAAAAACTCTTTGAGCCCAAGCTTTACCTGGCCAAGAAATAATATTCCAATTAATTTTAAATTCTGTAATTCTCTCTCTTGCAGGTTTATATGCTTTTGCCATAGATTTATTTGCTCTTGATACTTTTTCAGGTTCCATTTTAGATAATAACATTGGATCATCACCTGCGATTGCCATTCTTGCAGTATTATTATCAAAAGCTTCACCCATTCCATTATAAAGCCAATCAGTAGCATTATCGAAAGATTCATCAGGGGCAAATTTAAATCTAGATAAAGTAATATCAGAATCTGTAAACAATGGTGTTACAATGTGAGCCCCTTCTTTATATGCATACTCAGCAATTTTTCTAACCAATGTTAAGGACTCAATAGGCGCTGTAATTAAAAGACTTTGTCCCTTTTGCAATCCAACTCCTCTTTTAACTGCTAAATTTGCTAGTTTAGCAATTTTTTCTTCGTTTATTTGTGTTTTCATTATATTTGTAATCCATCTTAACAATTTTAAATAAAATAATCAAAGAATTAAAATTAATTTAATTTTTTAAAATTTTTAATAATAAAAATGGTGCTTATTAATATTCCAATAAAAAATATGATTGTATTAAATTTTATTGTTTCAATACTTGTTTCTCCAGGACTATTAGTAAAAATATATCTTAAAAAATTTATAAATATTAATAATTGAAATAAAAAGATAGTAACAAATAAAGGAAGTTGTCTACTAATTGATTTTTTAAGAATAAGAAAAAGTGAAACTGCTAATGATAATAAAATAATACCAATAATTTCACTTAAACCAGCGATTGCATGATTAAATGACCCTAAATTATTTAATGCAAATTCATCTGTAAAAATCAAAAGTTGAAATGCATAATAAAGTAAAAAAAAGATGTTCAATATAATTAATAAATTGTTTGTCTTATTCATTTCAGTATAATGAATTTTATTAAAAAGTTATTATATATCTAATCATTATGATTAAAATATCAAAATATTCTTTAATCATTGCTTTATTTGCAATAATTTATAGTAGTGTATCTATGGCACTTGAAGAACCAAAATATCTAATACTCAAATCAAATAAAAACTATGAAATTAGACAATATAATGACCGTTTAGCAGTTGAAGTAGAATATTCCAATGAAGATTCGGGATTTAGATATTTATTTAATTATATTTCTGGTGAAAATACAAAATCAGAAAAAGTTAGTATGACTGTACCTGTGACTCAATCTGTTAAGATTAATATGACAGCACCTGTTACTCAATCTACAAAAAACGGGAAAATGGTGATGCAGTTTTTTTTACCATCAAAATTTACATTAGATACTGCGCCAAAACCAACGAATAATAGAGTAAACCTAGTAGTTTTAGATGGTAAAATTTATGCAGTAATTAAATATTCTGGAAGAGTAACAAAAAAAAATTTTCAAAAACATTATGAAAAATTAAAAGAATATTTAATAAAGGATAAAATCAATTTTATAGAACCGGCAATTAGAGCAACATTTAATGGGCCATTTACATTGCCTATTTTTCGCAGAAATGAAGTAATGATGGAAATAAAATATAATGAGAGAAGATAGAATTAAAATAAATTCCTCAAATCTATCTCCTTATATAAATAAAAAAAAATTACGATGGGCTATAAATTTTTTTAAAAGTAAATTAAATAAAAATTCTTTATATAAAAATAAAAAAATTGAATGTATTTTAATTGATTACAACTCTAAAAAATTAGAAAAATATCAAAATATATATATTGAAAATACAATTGAGGAGAGTTTTTTAATCAATCCAATTAAAAAAGACTTTAGTAAAATTATTTTATATGGATTTGATACTAGGGGTCTAATTTATGCAATAACTGAAATAGTTGATAGAATTGAAAATAGAAAAGAAAAGAAAATAAATTTTAAAAAAATTTTTCACAAAACATATGAGTCTCCTAAAGCTAAAATTAGAAGTATTTCAAAATGTTTTGAAAGTGATATTGAGGATCTAAAATGGTTTTATAATAAAACTATGTGGAGAGAATATTTAGATATGTTAATTACTAACCGTTATAATCGATTCAGTCTTACTCTTGGAATGCAATATAACTATCCATATGGAAATGAATTTATTAAAGATGTATATTTTTATTTAGCATACCCATTTTTAGTAAAACCTCAAGGTTATAAAATTTATGCTGAAGGTATAAATAAAAAAACAAGAGATAAAAATTTAAAAATGTTGAAATTCATTAGTGATGAAACTTCAAAGAGAGGACTAGATTTTCAATTAGCAATATGGACTCAACGATATGATTTTAATAATGTACCAAATGCAAATTACCAAATAAAAAAAGTCCCAAAAAATTATGCTGAATACTGTAGAGATTCTTTAAAAACTATACTTAATAGTTGCCCAAGTATAAGTGGCATAACTCTTAGAGTTCATGTTGAATGTGGAATACCAGAAAAAGATTATAATTTTTGGAAAATATATTTTAATTCTATAAAAAAAATAAGAAGAAATATAAATCTAGATTTGCATGCAAAAGGTATAGACAATAAATTAATTAATCTTGCTCTTAATGTAACACCAAACGTTACTGTATCACCTAAATACATAGCTGAACACATGGGACTGCCCTATCATCAAACCTCAATTAGAAAACAAGAAATGCCTCCAAAAGGTAAAATAGATAAAAAATGGATATTTAGTGAAGGAGAAAGAAAGTTTCTAAGATACAGTTATGGGGACTTACTAACTAATAAAAGAAAATATGGTATTTTATTTCGAATTTGGCCTGGTACACAAAGAATATTAATTTGGGGAGATCCAGACTTAGCTAGAGGATATGGTCAACACTCAACTTTTTGTAATTCATTAGGAGTAGAACTATGTGAACCACTATCTTTTAAAGGAAGGATGGGAACAGGTATAAAGAATGGAAGATTTAATTACTCTGAAAAAAAATTAAGAACAAAATATGATTGGCAAAAGTATATTTATACATATAAAGTTTGGGGAAGGTGCGTATATAATTATGATACAAATGATGATAATTATGCAAGATATTTCAGAAAAATTTTTGGCAGAGTATCAGAAGATTTAATTAATGCACTATCATATGCTAGCAAAATATTACCTTTCTTTACATTAGTTCATGGAGTTTCTGCATCTAACAATTCATATTGGCCTGAAATATATGAAAATATGAGTACTGTAGAAAAAGCACCGAACCTTCCTTATAGTTATGATCTACATAAACCTAGTAGATTTGGAATGGCTACTAGTCAAGATCCTCAATTAATTATGTCACCTTTTGATTTGGCAAATTGTATCTATAAAAACAGTGTTATCAAAAAGTATTCTCCAATAACAATGTCTAATTGGTTAAAAGAATATTCATTAAAATCTAATAAATTTTTATTAAAAGCTTTTAAAAAAAAAATAAATTTAAATTCACAAGAATTTAAAAGATTAGAAATTGATATAAAAATATTATCATCTTTAGGATTTTTTTTTTCTTATAAAATTAGATCATCTTGTTATTGGGAATTATATATAAAAACAAAAAATCAAAATATAGGAAAAAGTGCATTAAAATTTTATAACATGGCATATGATGCTTGGTATACTGCTGCAAATATTTCAAAAAAATATTATTTTGATGACCTGACATATGGACCACAAAGTTGGCTTAGAGGCAGATGGGATGATAGATTACCGGCTATAAAAGAAGATATTATTAAAATGAAAAATATTTTAAATAAAAACAAATATAAAAGATTTTTTTTTAGAAATTTGAATAAAATTAAAAATTGGAAGAATAATCAACAATTTAAGACTAAACACATTATTAATATTAAAAATAATGGAAATATAGAAATTTATTTAGATTACAAAAAAAGAGCTAATAAAAAATTGTATGTAAATTTTCGAAATGTAAATCAATCTTACAAATGGAGGAAAAGTAATTTAATATTAAAAAATAATCAATACTTTGGAAAAATTTTAAAAAAAAATATTAGTAGTAAATTTCCTATTCAATATTATTTTGAGTTAATTGATAATAATATTTCATTTTTTTGTCCAGGTATTAACAAAAATCTATCAAACCAGCCTTATTATATTATTAATAATGATTAATATTTCCTTATTATTTTCATATTTATAAAATAGTGTGTTTTTTTTAAAAAATATTATTATAACTAATAAATGATTAAAATAATTACAATAATAACAATCTTTTTTTTATATTCCTGTTCCAATACTTCGCCAACGACAGTAAAAACTTCAGATACTCAGAAAGTTCTAGCTATAGAATACGGTGTAATTAAATCATCCTCTCCTGTTAAAATAAAAGGTGAATCTAACTGGATAGGTGCAACTGCAGGAGGAATGATTGGTGGTTTGTTGGGAACTCAAGTTTGTGGTGAAGAAGAAATTATAGGAACAAAATGCCAAGATATAGCTGTTATTTTTGGAACATTAGGTGGTGTGGCAGCAGGAACTGTTATTCAAGCAACCCTTGGTAATCATAATGGTTTTCAATATATTATAAATATTGATGAGTGTAGTGAAAGTATTAGTTCATGCCAAACTAATCAAGATAAAGCATTTGTTCAGGGTGACAAAGAATCTATTACCATAGGTCAAAGAGTGGTAATAATTTATGGAAATAACATAAGAGTAATTCCTTATGAAGGTTAATATATTTATTTTTTTTTTAATTTTTTTCTTTTTTAATCCTTTAAAAGCAGAATTAATTTTTGAAAATGAATTTCCCAATAATATTCAAGGAATTTGGAGTCCAGATTGTGAATCGGAACTTCAAGTACATATTATTGGTAAAAATAGTAGTCTTTGGATTGATGAAGATTATGTGGGTTTGAATATGTCTAAAACTTCTGAAGTTCAGGGTTGGACTGCATACAAATGGGGTGAATTAGATGGTTCTTATTATTATTTTTTAAAAAAAAATACTCAAAATCAATTAATGGAACTATCTCCTCCTGATGAATGGGATGGAATAGACTACTCTTTTCTGAATTCTAATGATTTTAGTGTTTATGAAGAATGTAAATTTGTTCCAAGTATATATCAAATTATTTATGGTGAAATTGTTAGTTTGATGAATTCAAATCTTATTGAAACTTGCACCAATGATTCAAAGCAACAAGAATGTATAAATGAAACATTTGATTTTTTAGATGTATCATCAGATGAAGAATTATCCATTGCGGAACTTACACGAGCTGCAAGAATTTTAATTTATTTTACATTTATAGATAAAAGAGTTGGAGAGGACAGAGATATAGGGTTTGTAACTTACACAACTACTTCATTATTTTTTCCTGCAATTTCTAAAATATTAATTGGTAATTATGATTATGATAACTCAAATACATTATCTTTGAAAGAAATATACACTGACAGAGTAGCAACACTTGATTATCAAAATTTATTTAAAGATAATATTAAAGGTTTAGATCCAAGCGAATTAAAAAGATTAATTGAAAATCTTGATTTTTTAAAGTCTATTTTAATAAATTAACTAAATATTTACCTATTAAATTTTTATTTAAAGTAAATCCAATTCCAGGTAATTGATTAAGATTAAGTATGCCATTAGATATGCTTAATTTTTCTTTAAATAATGAGTCTCTTAATGGGTTAGGGTTTAAATCAGTTTCTAATAGTCCATTTTTATTAATAGCACTCATTAAATGAGCAGAAGTTATCATACCTACAGCGCTACCTAAAAAATGTAAATATAATTTATTATTTATATTTGAATTAAAATTTTTAACAATAAAAGACAAACCACCGTATTTAGTAATATCAGGTTGAATAAATTTTATTTTTCTATTTTTTAAAAAATTAATAAATTTTTTTTCATTTGAAATATTTTCTCCAAGTGCAATAGAAATTTTACTTGAATTTATCAATTCTAAATAATCACGATCTTTTGTTAAAGCAGAAACTGGTTCTTCAATCCAATATATTGGAAATTTTTGTAAAATTTTTAAATATTTTTTTGCATTATTTATATCCCAACCTTGATTAACATCAAACATAAGGCTTTCATTTTTATTACAAAAAAGAATTACTTTTTTTATTAAATTTAGGTCTAAGTTATTATTAAAACCTATTTTAATTTTAAATGATTTAATTCCTAATTTCCTAGCCTTTTCTATACTTTTTGTAGCTTCATCTGGATTTATACCACTAGCATATAAACCAATTTTATTTGTAGCTTTGTCGTTAATTAATTTATTCAAAGGTTTTTTTTTATTTTTTGAAAATAAATCCCATAAAGCGCAATTGAATCCTGCCAATATTGAATCATAAGAACCAAGATCATTTGATTGAACAAATATAGACTTTAGATCTAAAAAAATTTTATAAATATCAGAAGGATCATAAATATTAGTATTCTTAATCTTATTTACGAATATATTTTTTAATAAATTAAATTTATATAAAGCACCATCACTAGGAAAATTACACCAAATTTCACCTAATCCTATGTTATTATATTTATCTTTTAGCTCTATTATTAATGCAGGTCTTTTTTTCATCACTCCAAAAGAGGTATAAACATATTTCTTTAGTTTATATTCAAGATGATAAATTTTGATTTTATTTATTCTAATCAAGATCGTTAATTTCTTTTATGTAATTAAACATAGAGGTCCAATCTAAATCTTTATAAGAAGTTTTATCTGCATCTTCGTACACTTTTAAAGCAGTTTTTCCTGTATTTAAGTTAATTCCATCCAATGAACCTTGTTCAAGTGCGAGTTTAAGATCTTTTAATGCTAGGCTATTTTTAAATCCTGGAGAAACATCATTTTTAAGAACTTTTATTGGATAACTAACATTTAAATGTCCTTTACCTGCTGCTGTAGTTGTAAGTAGATTTATTGCTAAATCTAAATCTATGCCAGATTTTTTAACTAATGATAGAGTTTCAGCAGTAACTATATTTGAAACTATTGACATATAATTATTGATAATTTTCATCTTGCTTCCTGAGCCACTTTTACCACAATACACAACATCACTACCCATAGTTTCAAGTAATGGCTTTATAATTTCAAACTTATCTTTATCACCTCCCACTAAAATTAATAGAGTTCCATCAATTGCATTACTTACTAATCGAGCTACTGGAGCATCATACATAAGAATATTATGCTTTTTAAATTCTTTGTTTATATCAATAGAATCAGTAGGTAAAATTGTACTCATATCAATATAAATATAATCTTTCATATCCTGTTTTAACAAACCATTATCACTTAAACATACTTCTTTAACATTATTTCCATTTGGTAACATTGTGATTATGTAATCTCTATCATTTAAAAGATCTTTTAATGAAGTGCAATGAATGGCTCCTAAGTCTGTTAATTTAGTTATATTATCATCTTGAACATATGGATCATAAAAATTTAAATCATTACCTTTAGAAATTATGTTTGTTGCCATGGGACATCCCATTGTTCCAACTCCAATAAAACCAACTTTACTCATTTTTTGCTCCTTTAATTAAATTACAGAAATTAATTTAGTTATTCTATTTTTACCTTCATTTTTAATCCAGTTAATAAACATTTCCTGATCTGAATTTGCAAAAATATCAATTGCATCATACCAAATTGCCCTTCCACATAAAAAACCCAAAAAGTTTATACCAGAAGACTTGGCTAAAGACAGTGATTTGTAAAAATTATTAAAATTCATACCGGCACTTAGAAAAACGAATGGAGTGGAGAAGTCCATAAATGTATCTTTTAATAATTTTTCACAATCTTTAAATGAATACCGATTGTAAGAATCATCGTTATCAAAACCTTTTACTTCAAATTCATTAAATGGAAATTCAATTTTAATAATATCTATAGAATATTTTAGTTTAGAAAATTCTTTGTAAAAATAAGATACATGTTGAGGTTTTCTTTTATAAAATTCTTCAATATTGTAACCTAATGAATCATCAAAATATAAAAGTGGTTCAAATAAAAAAGGTAAGTTGTAATTCTTGCAAATTTCACTAACTTTTATAATTAATAATTTCTTTTTTTCATTAATAAATCTGTTTGAGTCTGGATTATAATACATAAAAAACTTTAAAGCTCCGAAATTATTCAAAAGATGATCAAAATTTTTAGTTGGAAGTTTTGTAATTTTTTCTAGATTTTCTATATTGTAGGCATCATCTTCATATGCTATTATTTTTTGAGTTTCTAAGTTTTTATAAATAGTATCATTTATATAAGTATCATAATCAAATAAAATAGAAGATACATAATCGGATAAATTACTTATAATATATTTTTTAAAATTAAAATAATCTTCAGTTAAAAAATTCTTTTTTTTATTTTTTATTAAATTTTTAAGACTTGTTCCTTGATCTATAGCTAAAGCACAAAACTTATTATTTTTAAGTAAATGTTCAATATTCTTATTTTTCATAAATGAAAATAAGGTGCAGAAGTTTTTTGAGACCAAAGATTTCTCATTTCTTCTGTTGACTTTAAAAGTGAAATAGAAAAACCCGCACTTTCTTGAGTTGTAATGTACTCATTTACTAAAGGTTTATAGGTTTTGATATTATATTTTGTTAAATATTCTTCTAAATCATTATAAATTATTAATAATTCCATTAATGTTGTTGCGCCAGAACCATTTACAAATGGTATTAAAATATCACCATTAGAATATGAAAAGTCATCAAATATTTTATCTAACATTGTTGAGACAATTTTTCTTGAATTATCAATTTTTTGTCTACCATAACCAGATTCTCCATGCACTCCCATTCCAATAAAAATTTCATCGTCGGCAATTTCAAAAATTTTTTTTCCACTAATTGGTGATACTCCTGGACTGATAGCTACAGATAAGGTTCTAGTATTATCTCGTACTATTTCTCCCATCCTTATTAAAGATTCAAGGTCTCCACTATTTTCAGATAGGGCGCCCAAAATCTTATATATAAAAGTGGTTCCTGCCCCTCCTCTTCTTTCATTTTCTTTACCCTTTGGGGCAGAGGCAATGTCATCATACATTATTAAAGCTTTAGCATTGATATTTTCATCTTCTGCTAATTCAATAGCCATTTCACCATTCATCACATCACCTGCGTGATTAGAAATTAATAAAAGAATTCCTGGATGTGATTTAAATAATTTAATTCCTTCAAGAATTAAATCACCGGATGGTGCTGAAAAAATATCACCTACCACATTTGCATCCAATAACCCTTCACCAATCCAACCTAAAGCAATTGGTTCATGTCCAGAACCATTTCCAATTAAAAGAGGAATTTTACTTACATTTTTTGGATTTTTTCTAATTATTAATCTTTTATTTGGCTCAAAAAATTTAACTTTGTCATAATGGGCTTTGACATAACCATTTAGCATATCATTAACTATGTTTTCTTTTAAATTAATTATTTTTTTCATTAAATATTTCTCTAAAAAATTCTTTTAAAATTATTGAGGTGGAAAAGGCTCCAGGATCAATTACACCTACTCCCTTTGTTTCAAGAAATTTTGCCCTGCCAACTTTTGCTTCCATATTCTTTGTATTTTGAAGTGATTTATCAATTGAAGAAAAAATCTCATCAATTAAAAAATCATCTTTATTATTTATCTTATCATGTAAAGGATAATAAATATCTAAAATACTTTTATCCCCAATATTAACTTTTCCTCTTTTTTTAATTTTTTCAATAGTTGATGAAAAAATATTTAAAACAGATTTTTGAGTATTATTAATATTCAAATTAGCAACTTCTTTAATAAAGATTGTCATTAGAATACCTGATGCTCCACCCATAGATATTCTCATTAACTTAGAAACTTCGGACATAAAATCGACTACATTATTTATATCAATATTCTCGAAACTATTTACAACTTTGTCAAGACCTCTTAAAATAGTAGATCCATGATCACCATCTCCAATTTGTTGGTCTAAATTATCAATTTCGTTGTATTTATCTTTAATTACTAAATATGATCTGTGTAACCAATTTTTATGAAAATCAATCATCATAAATATTGAATTAAATAAGAATAAGATTTTTTAATCGCCTCATAAGGATCTTTCTCAATATTTCTCCAAGTAAATAAGTCTTTACTAGTCGGGTTATTAGCCTGAATAAACATCTCTAATGTAATATTATTAGAATAATTTATTTCTTTTAAAGTTTTAAAAATATTTTCAAAATCAATACTACCTGAACCAGGAATGCCTCGATCATTTTCAGCAATATGGATATGAAATATCTTTTCATTTGCTTTTCTAATTGAAGAAACAATATTTTTTTCTTCAATATTCATATGGTAAAGATCTAATAATAAACCAACTTTAAGGTGATTTACAAGAGAGCAAAGATAAAGACCTTCTTCTACAGTATTAATAAAATCTGTCTCATATCTATTTAATGGCTCTATTCCTAATTTAATATTTTTTTCATCTAATAAATTGATAATTTTTTTTATACTATCAGCTGAGTTATGAAATTTTCTTTCTTTATTAAAACCGCGATCATTACTAACTCCCCATGCACAATGAATTACTCCTGTTAGTAATTTAGAACCCATTAAAGAGGTAATTTCAATAGCTTCTTTTAATTTATCAATACCTTTTAAACGAATTTCTAAATCTTCACTTGTAATATCTTCTTCATTAGACAATCCAGTAGTACAAGTAATCTCAATATTTAAATCTTTAGCATATTTTCCTATTTCTTTTGCTTTATAAAAATCTTGTCCAAGTAAAGATACTTCAACTGATTTATAACCAGCTTCACTGCATTTTTTAATATATGGCTTTATATCTTCTGACCATTCTTTAACAAATATAGCTGAGTGGACTCCTAATTTCATTTTAACAAATCTATTTTTTTAAATAGATCATGAAAAATTTCATCTCTATTAACACCATAAGCCTCTCTCATTAAATGAGCATTATCTTGTTTAACCCAATAGAGATTATCATCTAATAAAGAAGATTGAATAATAGTTGATGGAACCCAAGAAGGATTTATTAACCAAGCGATATTAATAACATCCCATATAACCCATGTTCTCCATGTTTGATCAATAATACCTCTTTGCTTATGAAGAGGATTATTAGTATATAAATAATATAAATAATTTCCAATTTCGCCTTTTCCTCTTACAAATTCTTTCATATCAGGAAGAGATAAAGTTAGTTGTGCTCCTACATTAAAGCCAGGAAGATATACATTTGCAACTCCACATTCAAAAAGTAATTGTGATGCATAAACATCTTGAACTAAATTCAATGAATTTTTATTATGATTAAAACTATATGTAGGAAATCCAGAAGTCCAAACAACAACCATATTTCTAATAATATCAGGCTTAAGAAGTAATGCAGAAGCTATATTTGTAAGGCAGCCTATTGCTGAAATATAAATTTTTTCATTAGGGTATTTAAGACACATATCAATTATAAATTGACTAGATTCACTTTCTATAGGTTTATCAAAACTTTCAAGGTACTTTGGTGAACCTCTAAATACTTTTCCATTATAATTCATATCTAGTTTATTAAAAATATTTATAATTTCTTGATAACTTTTTTCTACCCCCTCTTCTGGAGTATCGAAGTATATTTCATTTGGATGTTTTCTAGATTCTAATAATCCATTTACCCAATTATAATAATCAGAAACTAATTCTTTGTTTGAATCATCAATAATTTTTTTATTAGTTATTATATCATATGCTTGTTTTAATTCTTCTTTATGATGTTGAAATGAATAAGGTTCAGCAGTAACTCCTAATAATTCTATTTTTTCTTTAGAAAGTAATGCCCATGTTAAAGCAAATTGATCATCAATTTCATTAGCAGTATCAGTATCCAGTATCATTTTGTTTTTTCCAATCGGTAAAGATAAATTATATATAAGCTCTTGATTACTCAATTTAGGAAATTTGTTGATTATATGTTTAGGTATAGACATTATTTATTTAATAATTTTAATAAGCATCTTAAAAATTTTTTGCTACATTTATAATTTTTTCTGCAGATGGAATATAATAATCTTCCATTGGAGGACTAAAAGGAACTGGGGTATGAGGTGCTGTTATTTTGGCAACTGGAGACTTTAAATCAGAAAAGCATTTTTCAGATATTAACGAAGTAATTTCTGAAGCTAAAGAACATTTTGGATTTGATTCATCAACAACTATTACTTTTCCAGTTTTTTTAACAGATTCGAATATTAACTCTTCATCTAGTGGTGAATAAGTTCTTGGATCAATAATTTCACAATTTATAGAATCTTCAGCTAATTTTTTTGCAGCTTCTTCAGCAAATAAATTCATTCTCTGAATTGCTATAATAGTTATATCATTTCCTGATTTTCTAATTTTACCTTTACCAAGTGGTATAGGTTTTAAATCATCTGGAACTTCACATTTAGTCATATACAATCTTTTGTGTTCCATAAAAATTACAGGATCGTCATCTTGAATAGAAGCCAAAAGAAGTCCTTTCGCATCATAAGCATCATAAGGAGCTACTACTTTTAAACCAGGTATATGTGTGTACAAACTATATAGAGTTTGAGAATGCTCACTACCTGCTCTAAATCCAGCCCCTACAACAGTTCGGACTACCATTGGAACTTTTTGCTTACCTCCAAACATATATCTTACTTTAGCAGCTTGATTCATCATTTGATCGAAACAAACTCCTGCAAAGTCAACATACATTAATTCTACAATAGGTCTTAGACCAGTCATAGCAGCTCCAACTGCAGCACCAAAAAAACCAGCTTCTGCAATTGTAGTATCTCTTACTCTTTCAGCTCCAAATTTTGTGAACAATCCTTGTGTAACACCAAATGGTCCTCCCCAAGCATCTTGAGTTCCTTGATATTGCTCTCTTCCTTTACCACCGGCAATATCTTCTCCCATTAAAATTACATTTTTATCATTTTCAAAAGATTGAACTAAAGCATCATTAATTGCTTCTTTAACTGTCTTTATTGGCATTTAAATATTTTCCTTTGGGTAACTTACATAAACTTCTTTAAGTGCATCTTCAGGATCTGGCCAAGGTTGAGTCTCAGCATATTTAAAAGCTTCATTAACTTCATTTAATGCTATGTTTTTTATTTCTTCTAATTTGTCTGCATTTAAACCATGGTTAATCGAATTTTCTATAGCTAATTTTATTGGATCATTATTTTTAGCTTCTTCTATTTCTTCTTTAGGTTGATATAATTGTGTATCACCCTCATATTGTCCAGAGAAACGATAATTTTTAAATTCTAAAAAAATTGGGATTTCATTATTTTTTGATTCAATAATTGCTTCATTTGTAATTTTGTAAACTTCAAAAACATCATTTCCATTTCCTTGATATGATTTCATATCGTAAGCTTTTGAAATGTCAGATAATTCTTTGGTGTTTAAATGCCAATCAGTAGCAGTTGCTTCTGCATAGCCATTATTTTCACAAACAAATAACATTGGAATATTCCACAACTGAGCTAAACCTGCTGCTTCATGAAATGCTCCATTATGGATTGCTCCATCACCAAAAAAGGAAACTGACATTTTTTTTCCATTATTTATTTTTTCTTGCAAAGCTGCACCTAAAACAACAGGTGGGCCAGCAGCAACAATTCCAAATGATCCTAACATACCTCTATCAAAGTCACTGATATGCATGCTGCCTCCTCTACCTTTACATATACCAGTTTTTCTTCCATAAATTTCTGAAGTAATTTTTTTTAAATCACAATCTTTCGCAATAGCATGACCATGATTGCGGTATGTGCTAGAAATCCAATCATCATTATTTAAAGCTGCCATTACTCCAACACAAATTGCTTCAGACCCAATGCAAGTATGAAGATAACCAGGTACAGTCTTTTCTTTTGCTATTTTTTTAATACGTTCTTCAAAAAATCTAATTGTAAATAGTTTCTTATAGATCCAATTAAGTTTTTTTTTATCCATTTTTTTATTTAATATTATACTAAACTAATCATCTTAATAAGAAAATTATTTGAACAGATCAACCATAAAAAAGTCAATACATTATAGCTCTTAAAGCAATTGACAATACAAATATAATAACATTTACTATAATTAATATTATGAAGAAAACATTAACAATAGGTTATGCGGCAACTGCAATTAGTCCTTATTATTCTGAAGAACAACAAGTTAGAAAAAAATCTGAAGAACACTTAAAAATAATATTAAAAAATTTTGATGTAGAATTAATGTCATTTCAAAAAACAATTTTTTCAAAAGAAGATTCAATAGAAGCTGGAAAATTTTTTAAAAATAAAATTGATTTTTTACTTTTACAAACAAGTTCCTGCAGTGCAGGAGAGCAACTATATCCATTATGTGATATTGTAAATAAAATGGGTTTATGGGCTGTACCTGATAATGAAAAAGAGGGAGATGTTAAATTGCATTCTTTAGTATCAGTTAGTCATTATTTAGGTATTATAAAAAAAATTCTTTATGAAAAAAAAATTAAAACTAAATGGTTTTATAATTATGGAAACACAAATGAATTTAAAAATAAATTTCTAATAACAATAAAATCTTTAATTGCCCAAAAAAAACTAAGTCAGTCTAAGATAGGCTTTATTGGAGGTATTTCACCAGGATTTGATAATATGATTGTCGATAAAGAAAAAATTAAAAAAAATATTGGTTCAAAAATAGAAGAGGCTACAATAAAAGAATTAATTGACAAAGCTAAAAATTTTAATCAAACAAAAATTGATAATGAAATTAAAAAAATTAAAAATGCAGCATCAAAAATTGAAGTTTCTAATGAAGATTCATTTAATAGAGTAACAAGAGTATATTTTGCTTTAAAACAAATGAAAGAAGAAAATAATTGGGATGCTTTAGCAGTTCAATGCTGGTCTCAATTTCAAGAATTATATGATATTGCTCCATGCATGGCTTATGGATGGATGGGTAGTGAGGACGGTGTAGCAGTTTCTTGTGAAGGAGATGTGCAAGGAGCACTTAGTATGCTTTTACTAAATTATATTGAAGGTTCTAAAAAATCTTCTACACTTCTTGATTTAGCAACTTTTGATACTGATGCAAATGCTGTATTAATGTGGCATTGTGGTGTATCTCCTAGACATTTTGCTAATAAAGATGGAATTAAATGGGTGGATCATAGTACTCTTGGAAGAAAAACTGATAAAAAGTACGGTATAGCTGGAGATCAAGTATTTAAATCTCAATCCTCAACTACTACATATCTTGGAAATAATGGAGAAAGATTATTAATATTAAATTCAGAAATTTTTAATCATACAAACAAAGGTTATGATGGAACTAGAGGATGGTTCAAGGAAACAAAATTAAACAGAAAAAAAATTTCAGCAGAAAACCTAATAAATACTCTAAATATTATTGGTCATGAACATCATTATGCTGTAGGTCAAGGAGATCAAAGTAAAGAATTGATAGAATTTGCAGCTTGGAATGATTTAAAGCTTGTAGATGAGATTCCTTTGGTAGATTATATTTCACCAAAGGATAACGAATCAAATAATTATATTATTTGATTATTAAATTGGAGGAAAAATGAAACTTAAAATTATTACTTTTACTATAATCAGTTTACTTTTTTCAAAATTAGTTACTGCAGAAACTGCTCCTGGATTTAGTTCTTGGGATGAAGTTATAAAAGCAGCTGATGGTGGTCAAGTAAATGTTTATATGTGGGGTGGTTCAGATGCAATTAATGGATTTGTTGATGATTTTTATGGAGTACCCTTAAAAGAAAAATATAATATTACACTTAATAGAGTGCCGTTAAAAGGTACTGTTGATGCTGTTAACCAAGTATTAAGTGAAAAAGAAGCTGGTGTAACTGGTGATGGAGGAAGTATAGACTTGATATGGATCAATGGTGAAAACTTTTGGACACTCAAACAAGCTAATTTGCTTTATGGTCCTTTTGCTGCTGGTTTACCAAATAGTGAATTTGTTGCATGGGATAACCCTGCAGTTAATTTAGATTTTGGAAGACCTGTCGATGGAATGGAAAGTCCATGGTCTAGTGCTCAATTTCACTTCATGTATGATTCAGCAAGAAGTAATTATAATGACATGCCAAGAAGCTATGCTGAACTTAGTGATTGGATTTCATCAAATCCAGGAAGATTTACTTACATAAGACCAGGTAAAGGTGGTTTTGTAGGTACTCGCTTTGTTAAACAAATTTTCTTTGAGTTAAGTGGCGGGCAGGAACAATGGGTTGGACCATTTAATCAAGATTTATATGATAAATGGGCACCTAAAGTTTGGGAACTATTAAACTCATGGGAAAATGATTTATGGAGAGGTGGAGAAACTTATCCAAAAGATAATGCAGAAATGCATAGTCTATTTGCTAATGGTGAAGTTGATTTAGACTTTACTCAATCACCAAGAGGTGCAGGTCCAACAAATACAGCTGGAACCACTCCTCCCACTTCAAGAGCTTTTGCATTTTATGAAAATATGATTGGAGACTTTAATTATTGGGCAATTCCATACAATGCTCCTAATAAGGCTGCTGCTCTAGTATATGCTAATTTAGTTCTAGAACCTGAATTACAAGCTGCACAAGTTCAACCTGCTAATGGTTTTTGTTGTGGATGGGGTATTAGCACAGCTAAAGTAACGGATGCAGCTGGTAAAGCCGCAATAGCTGATGCTCAAAATAATCTAGGTGATGCCGCAGAAGATCAAAACATTTTAGCGAAAGCACTTGTTTCAGACATTGCTGCAGAATATCAAGATTTAATTGAAGCAGATTGGGAAGCAAACGTACTTCTTAAATAAATTTTAATATGGGCGGGGAAAGATTAAAAATTATATTATCTTTAACCCCGCCTCTTTTAATTATAATTACTTTATTTTTTGGCGGAATATTTTACGGTTTTTTGCAAAGTCTTGGATATCAACCAGCTATAGGAAAATATGATATTAATTTTTCAGCTTATTATAATGTTATGTTTTCTGAGCGATATTCTAAACTTTTCTGGACTGGTTTAGGGCTTAATCTGTGGGTTAGTTTTGCTAGTACTTTTTTAGCAGCTGTATTTGCACTATTTGGTGCACTTGCAATAAGAAAAACTTTTTTTGCTAAAACTGTTTGTAACTTTATTTACTCTCTAAATTTACCAATGCCCCACTTAGTTGTAGCAGTTGGCATGATTTTTGTTTTTTCACAGAGTGGATTATTAG
Organism: uncultured Alphaproteobacteria bacterium; assembly: GCA_902586695.1. Lineage (GTDB taxonomy): Bacteria > Pseudomonadota > Alphaproteobacteria > HIMB59 > CACPNW01. The sequence goes on from CACIIL010000010.1 coordinate 23,724, forward strand.
CTCGATTTGCTTCTCAACTAGGTTTAATAAATAGTCCTGGTGATTTTCCTGTTTTAGTAAGAGATAAATATGGTTTTGGAATAATTTTAGCATACATATGGAAAGAAGCTGCATTTTTCTTTATTATATTAATGTCTGTTCTTCAATCATTAGGAGAAAATTTTGAAGAACTTGCTCAGAGTTTAGGGGCAAATAGATGGCAAAGATTTCGTTATGTAATTTTACCACTTGTAATGCCTAATTTGTTTTCTGCATCTATAATTGTATTTGCATTTAGTTTTGGAGCTTACGAAGTTCCTGCATTATTGGGAGTTATTTATCCTCAAATGTTACCAGTTATGGCATTTGAATTTTTTTTAAATCCTGATTTAAATGCAAGAAGTGAGGGTATGGCATTAAGCATAATAATAGCACTTATAGTTATGATCTTAGTTGTATTTTACTTTTGGTTAACTCAAGCTAAAATTAGGAAAGACTAATGAATAATAATTTAAAGAAAATTAATGTTTATGCAATTTATTTAGGTGCTTTAATATTGATCTTACCACTTATTGCTTTTTTTATAAATGCATTTTCTTTTCGTTGGTTCTATCCTCAAATTATACCAAAAGAATTAAGTTTGCAGGCTTGGGTAAGATTAAAACTAATTCCTAAGCCTGGACAAAGATCTATAGAGGGGTTTTTAGATTTATGGACAAGTAATCCTGCTGTAATTAAAGCTTTAATGAATAGTTTAACTATAGGTATTCTAGTAACTATAGTATCTATTATTATAGCATTGCCAGCTGCTAGGGTTTTGGGATTACTTAATTTTCGTTTTAAAAAATTAATTATATTTATAATGGTGTCACCTACTATTTTACCACCTATAGCCTTTGTTCTTGGTTTAAATATTAATTTTATTTCCCTTGGTTTTTCTGGAAGTTTTTTTGGAGTTTGTTTAGTTCATTTAGTTCCAATAATGCCCTATGTAGTTTTAACTATGACAGGTATTTTTGCAAACTATAATCCAGATTTTGAACATCAGGCAAGAACTCTTGGTGCAAATAAAACAAGAACTTTTTTTCTTATAACTTTACCAGCAATAGCTCCTGGCATGGTAGTTGCAGCGTTATTTGCTTTTCTTGTATCTTGGAGTCAATATTTATTAACTTTTTTAATTGGAGCAGGAAAAGTAATGACTTTACCTTTACTTGTATTTTCTACAGCATCTTCAGGTAATCCTGCATTAACTGCTGCAATTTCAATAATATTTATATTTCCAGCAATACTGATATTATTTTTTACTTCAAAATTTGTTTCAGGTGAATCAGGTGCAACAAGTGGATTTGGGAAAATATGAGTGATTTAAAAATTATAAATTTAGTAAAAAATTTCGTTGGTATGGATAGACCTGCTGTTAACAATGTAAATTTAAAAATAAATAGTGGTGAACTTGTAGCATTTTTAGGACCTTCAGGATGTGGTAAAACTACAATTTTAAAGATGATTACTGGATTATTTGCACCTGATAATGGTGATATTGTTCTTGATAATAAATCATTATTACCAATACCAACTGAAAACAGAGGTGTTGTAATGGTATTTCAAAACTATCTTTTATTCCCATACATGAATGTAAATGAAAATGTTGGATTTGCACTCAAAATGAAAGGAATAGATAAAAATGTTATTGAAAAAAAAGTAAGAGAGATGTTAGATCTAGTGAAACTTCCTGATATAGGATTCAGAAAACCAAAACAATTATCAGGTGGCCAACAACAAAGAGTTGCTTTAGCTAGAGCTTTGATAGCTAGTCCTCGATTACTTTTATTAGATGAGCCATTAAGTAATCTTGATGCACATTTAAGAGATGAAATGAGAGATTTAATAGTAACAATACAAAAAAAATTAAATGTAACAACTATATTTGTAACTCATGATCAAGAAGAAGCTGTTTTATTAGCTGATAAAATAGCTTTAATTTTTGATGGGGAATTACAGAACTATACCTCACCTAAAAATTATTATGAGCAACCAAAAAATATAAAAGCTGCTAAATTTTTTGGTGGAGTTAATTTTATTAAATCTAAAAAAATAAATAATGAGTTTATATCAGATATTGGCAAAATAAATTATGTAGGAGAAAATATTAATGATTTAAATGATGAAATTAATATAACTATTAGACCTGAAAATATAAAATTATCTAAAACAAATGATTTCGATCATAATTCTTTTAAAGGAAATATTAAATCAATTATTTTTTCAGGCACTCATACAAGATATAAAATTATTATTAATAATTTAGAACTAGAATGCTCATTACAATCATTAGGAATTAAGAATATAAATCAAGGTGACGAAATTTTTGTTCATTTACCAAAAGATAAAATATGGGGAATGAATGACTAAAAATATTTCTTCAATATCTTTTTCTAAAGATAAAATACTAACAGAAATATCGGAACATATGTTTGGTACAAATCTTGAACATATTGGTGAGGCAATTTATAGAAACGGAATTTGGGCAGAAATAGTTAAAAATAGAAAATTTTGTGGACCTGATAAACTTGTTTGGAATAATGGATTAGAACATGATCATTTAGATTTTGGAATTGTCCAACCTTGGAAAGGACTTAATGCTTCAGCAAAACACGTTATGTATGCTCATTCTAATTCAGAATATATTGTTAAAGGTGAAGAAATAATAAGTAGATATGGAAGTGGTAAACAATCTCAACAAATAACTATAAGAGAAAAAAGTAAAACTAAAAGAGGGATAGAACAACAATTAAAATTGATTGATTCCAAAGATTATTATGAATTTAACATTATAACTAAAGGCGATAATCAAAAAGTATTTATTGAAGTTGGAGAAATAAAATTCTCATTTATTGCAAAAAAAAAATGGACTAAAAATATTAAGAGATTCAAATTTAAAAAATATAATAAATTAAAAAAACTTAAAATTTCCATTCTGTCAGGTAACATTTACATAGCTAATTGTTCCTTAATGCCAAAAAATACAATTTTTGGATTTAGAAAAGATATAACTAATATGATTAAAGAATGGACACCGAGTTATATACGATGGCCCGGAGGTAATTTTTTATCTGGTTACGATTGGAAAAACGGAATTGGCAATAGGGATTTTCGTTTACCATACTATGATCATGCTTGGTATCAATGGGAAGATAATGATGTTGGTACTGATGAATTTATGAAATGGTGCGAATATATAGGAAGTGAACCTATGATTACTGTTAACACTGGTGATGGATTAATCAAGGATGCCCAAAATTGGATTGAATATATTACAGGATCTGAATCAACAAAATTTGGAAAACTGAGAATTAAAAATGGAAGAATAAAACCTTATAAACTTAAAACAGTATTTATAGGTAATGAAATGTTTGGCGGTTGGCAAATAGGTCATACTGACCCAATCACATATGCAAATAAATATGACAAATTTGTAAAAGGTATAAAAAAAATTAATAATAAATTACGGTTCATTGCTGTAGGTGCATGCTCTGATCACTTTGGTCATTGGAATGAACAAATTTTAAAAAATATAAAAGAAAAAATTGATGAAATAAGTGTTCATTATTATTCTATTAGAACTGAAAAAGATAAAAAACATCCAAATTATAAATCTCGTTATTTACCGACTGTTGCTGCTTCAACTGAAGTTAGACTAATGTTAGACAGAACTATTAAAGAAATAAAAAAAAATACAAAAAAAGATATAAAAATAGCTTTTGATGAATGGAATACTTATGTTGAGGCACATTCGCCCTATTTTATTGAAAATTATAATATAGCTGATGCAATTTATGCAGCCTCTTTATTACATGCATGTATAAATAGAGGTGATATAATTCGTAATACAGGAATATATCATCTAATCAATGTAATGGGAAATTATAGAATAGAAGGAAAAAACATATGGAAAACTCCAACTACTTTAGTTCTTGAATTATTTACGAAATTTCACAAAGGTTCGATATTAAAATCTAAAGTTATTAGTGAAAAATTTTCTTCACCTAGATTAGGTAAGCAACCAACTTACAATAACAATAAATATTTAGATGCTTCAGTAACTTATAAAGATAATCAGATTTGTTTATCTGTTGTCAATAAATCTGAAAAGCATAGTATAAAATTTAAAAATATTAATTTTAATAAAATTAAGGAAACTTTTACTATAAATGGTCAAAATAAAACTGACTTAAATACTTATAGAAATAATACAAAAGTGAAAATAAAGAAAAATATTTTAAATAAAGGAAAAGATTATATTATATTGCCTCCACATTCAATAAATGTCATTTTACTTGATTATAATTAAAGATAGATCTAATTTATTTTTTTATAAAAGCTTCTGGATCACATAATTTGCAAACCATCTTACCTGCACTACCTTTGTTATCAAATGTTTGATAAAAAATATCTGAAGATATAATATTATTAATTGCTAATTGTTTTTCAATTTCCCAATAATACAAATCACACTTTGAACACTTAGCTGCTTTTCTTAAATGCTCAGGCTTATAAAATGATTTCCATATTTTTTTATTATCTTCAATATTTGTGTTTTTATCAATTAAAAAAATATTGGCAGGTATATCCATAAAACATTCAGCACACTGAATTTCTTCTGTAACATGTGAGTAGGCATCATTTTTATTTCTATTATTTACCTTAAATTTAAATCTAATGTTTTTTGATTCACACTCTGGACATTGATATTTTTCTTTATTTTCATTGTTCATATAAAACAATATAAATTATGATTGTAAAATTACTATTTAAAACTGCATTATTATAAGTATAAGAAAATATAGTGAGAGAATATTTATTTAAATTAAATTCATCAAGAATTTTTCAATTTTCTGTAATATCTATAATTATTCTTAATGCAATCACATTGGGTATAAGTACTTATGAATTAAATTCTATATTAAAGAACACGATTCAAATATTAGACTACGGTATAACTGTTTTTTTTGTTATTGAAATATTAATACGGTTTATTAGTGAGCCAAAAAAGATAAATTTTTTTAAAAGTGGTTGGAATATTTTTGACACAATTATCGTTTTAATTTCATTAATCCCCATACCTAACAATTCCAGTTTTTTACTATTAAGACTATTACGTGTTTTTAGAGTATTACGTTTGATTTCAGTAATTCCAGAATTAAAAAAAATAATAGAAGCTCTAATTAATTCTATCAAAAAAGTTTTTTATGTAAGTTTATTACTTTTTATTATTCTTTATATTTATGCAACCATAGGATCTATTTTATTTGGAGAAGTTATCCCATACAGATGGAGTGATGTAGGTGTTTCATTGATTACTTTATTCCAAGTTTTAACTTTATCAAGCTGGGAAACAGTTATGCTGCCTCTTCAAGAAATATTTTGGTGGGCTTGGATATACTTTTTTAGCTTTATTATTATTTGTGCAATTACAATGATGAATTTATTAATTGCCGTAATTGTTGATGTTATCTTAAATCAAAAAAAATTATAATTACTTACAAAACTTCATAACAAAATAAATACCAATAGACACTGATGGCCCTATTCCAAATGCAAATAATAATGTACCTATTCCCACTATACCTCCTAAATAAAAACCTACCATTACTGCAGAAACTTCTATAATCGTTCTTATAATTACAATTGGTTGATTGGTTAAACAAATTAAACCAGTCATTAGTCCGTCTCTTGGACCAGGACCTAAATTAGCAATCAAATAAAAAGCACTACCAAAACCAACAACAAGTACTGCAATAATTGATTGCAATATTTGATAAAATAAAGTCTTGGGGTATGGAAGAATTGGAATAGATAAATCTATAACTACTGAAATTAATATTACATTTAGTATAGTTCCTAGACCTGGTTTTTGTTTAAGAGGAACCCAAAATAATAAAACAGTTATGCTAACAATAAAAGTGGTAATACCAATTGATAAATTTGATTGAAAAGAAAATCCTTGAGCGAGAACAGTCCAGGGACTAACACCTTGATTTGCAGTAATAAGTAATGTTTCACCAATAGCAAATAAAGAAAGTCCTATTATAAGATATATAAGAGTAATTAATTTTGGTTTAAAATTAAGAGGATTTTTAGAACTCCAAGAAAGATTTGGAATTTTTTTTATTTTCAAAATGTTAAATAAAAAATTCATAATTAAAGCAAGTAATAAAGATTACTTGCTTTAAAGATATATTTATTTAGGCATATTAGTTGCACCAGTCTCAAGAGAAATAATTTTGCCATCTTGAAATTTGAAAACAGCCATTACAGCCTGTGTATTACCGTCACTAAAAGTTACAAAAGAATGCTCTACACCTATTTCATCATTTTCATAGACTATTCTTACTTTGTCTCTATTTATATCATCACTTAATGCCCATTTAATAACATCTTGCTTTGATAAAACATTGCCAGATGCATGCATTGTAAATTTATAGTCATCATGCAGTACTTCGTTCATTGCAGCTTCGTCTTTATTCATAAATGCATCACTGTATTTTTGTAGAATTGACATAGTTTCTCCTTAAAAAGTTAAAAAATTGATTAAATTATCTATATATATATGAAATGTTAAACTTTTTTCCATTTTTATTTGTGTTTTTTTGGAGCTCAGCTTTTGTTAGTGGACAAATAATCGTTCAATCAGCTAGCCCCTTTGCTTCACTTTCATTTAGATTTATTATTGTAGCATTTGGATTTTTATTATTCGCATATTTTTTTAAAGAAAAAATTTTTGTTAAGAGATCATTGATTTTTCAATCAGCTGTTACCGGTATATTCTTTCATGGATTTTATCTTGGAGGTGTTTTTTTTTCTTATAGTGTAGGTTTATCAGCAACTCTATCAGCTTTAATTGTTGGATTACAGCCAGTATTAACAAATATTTTGTGCGGTCCTATTTTAAAAGAAAAAGTCACACTAACTCAATGGATAGGAATTTTATTAGGATTAGTAGGTGCGGCATTAGTTATTGGTCTTGATATAGGAAAGTCAATTCCAATACTTGGTATTATTGCTTCTATTGTTGCTTTAATAGGTGCAACTACTGCTACAATATGGCAAAAAAAATTTACTAATAAATTACCTCTTTCAATAAATAATTTTTATCAAGCTGTAGCTGCAGCAATTTTTTTGTTTTTTATTTCTATTTTTTTTGAAGTTCCATATATCAATTTCACTAATTCTTTTATATTTTCAATGAGTTGGCAAATAATTATGGTTTCTTTTGGCGCATTTACTATCTTAATGTATTTAATTAAAATTGGTTCTGCATCAAAAACTTCAAATTTATTCTTTCTTGTACCACCAACTACTGCAATTATGGCATGGTTAATTCTAGGTGAAGAATTATTAAGAAATGACTTTATAGGATTATTTATTGCAGCAGTTGGTGTTTATATAGCCACAAGAAAATAATTATAAATATTTTATAATTTTAGAGTCTCCAGGGGCTAACTTAAAGTTTAATAAATTTTTTTTAAAAACCCATTTCATATCTTCATGCTCAGATAAGATAATTTCTTCATCAAGTTTTTCACATAAGAAATAATGTACCTCTACATTTATTTTTTCATCTCTAAATCTTTCTGATGATATTTTATTATTTATTTTAATATTTATTGATAGTTCTTCAAGGATTTCTCTTTTAAGTGCATTCTCAAAACTTTCATTATTATTTACTTTGCCTCCTGGAAATTCCCAATAAAATGCAAAATGTTTATCTCTATTACGTTGAGCAATTAAATATTTATTATCTTTTTTAATAACTGCAGCAACAACATCAATCATATATTGCTTATTAATTAGTTAATTGATAATTAAATAATTTTCCAAAACCTAAAACATTATCTTTAACACCAGCTCTTCTTAAACAACTCCACATTTGAGCCTGATTACTTGTTATGACTGGTTTTCCAATTTTTTGTTCAATTTTGTCTATAACTTCTGTAGATCTAATCCCGCCACAACTAAGAAAAATAGCATCTGCATCATCTTCATCTATCTCTTCTGCAAATTTAATCCAGTAATCTGGTGTAACTGTTCCAAATTCAATACCTTTTGTTAAATTTAATCCTTGAATATTTAAAACTGAAAAACCTTTTTCATATAAAAATTCAGCTTCTTTAATATTTATTTCATCCAAATAAGGAGTGCCTACAACGATTTTTTTAATTTTTAATTCTTTTAATGCGTCTATTACTCCTGTAACTAATGTCATAGGAATTGAATATGGGGCTCCTTTTTTAATTTCTTTCTTTATTATTTCTTCTCCAATCACAATAGAACCTGATGTGCAACTATAACTGATAACATTAGGTTTTGTATCAGGTTGTATCCTTGAGGCAGCATCAGCCATATATTCTATATGCCTAGATAAAGTTTCATTTGTAGTATAATCATCTGTTTTAAGTCTTGTAATGTGCACTGCTACATCCTTTGGTGCCATATCAAAAAAATCACTTTCAGCAGCAAGATCTGTAGACATAAGAATAAAACCTAATTTAGCCCTCCAATGTCTACCTTTATCCATTTCAGGATTTCTTTTTTTAGATTTTATTTTTTCTCCTGGTTTAAACATATCAAAAGTTATATCTTAAAAATTAATAATATATTAAATTATTCATATCTAAGTGCATCGATTGGATTAAGATTTGCAGCTTTTCTTGCTGGATAAAAACCAAAAATTATTCCAATTGAGGAAGAAAAAACAAATGATAAAACTAGTGAAATATAATCGAGACTCATTTTCCAATTAAAGTATTCACTAACACCAAAAATTACACCCAGACCTAAAGCTATTCCAATACACCCACCTATTAATGATATCATCAAAGATTCGATTAAAAATTGAAGCAAGATATCTCTTTTTTTAGCTCCTACTGACATACAAACACCAATTTCTTTAGTTCTTTCTGTAACTGTAACTAGCATTATATTCATTATACCAATACCTCCGACAATAAGAGATATTCCTGCAACTGTTGCTAATAAAATAGACATTACTCTTGAAGATTCTTGTCTTGCATTTAAAAATTGAGCATAATTTCTAATTACAAAATCTGGATTTCCATTAGCTGAAATTTTATGAAGTTTCCTCATTACTGTATCAATATCTTTTTCAGTTTTGAAAAGTAATTCAGTAGAGGAAACATTAATTGTCATACTACGTATTTGGTCACCAGGAAATTTTTTTCCAACTAATCTTTGTTTAGCTGTTTTTAAAGGAACTACAATTGTGTCATCTAAGTCTGCCCAAACCGTGCCACCTTTAGCTTCTAATAAACCAATTATTGTAAAAGGTACTTTGTTTATTCTTATAACTTCATCAATAGGACTATCTGTGCCAAATAAATTTTTTTGAACTGTTTTACCTATTACTGCAACTCTTGAGCCTTTGTTCAATTCATCTTCTTGAAATTTCCTACCCAATTCAAAATTCCAATTACTTAAATTGAAATGATCATTTGTGGTTCCGGTAACACTAGTAAGCCAGTTATTTCCATTTGCTACTATTTGAGTACTAAGACTAACTCTCGGTGCTATTGCGGAAATTGCAGGTAATTCTTCTTTTAGTGCTTCCATATCTTTTAAAGTTAAAGTATTTACAGAATTAGCACCCATAGAAACACCTCTAGATGATGAACTTTGTGATCTAACAATTAAGTTATTTGATCCAAATCTTTCTATTTGCTCTTCAACTTCTTGTCTTGCTCCAGTTCCTATTGAAATCATTGTTATTACAGAACTAACTCCAATTATAATACCTAAAGAAGTTAATACACTTCTCAAAATATTAGATCTCAAACTTTTTTGCGAAAGATAAATTAAATCAGTTAGAGACATTTTTCTTATCCTCTATAATTTTACCATCTTTCATTTTAATAATTCTTGATGCATGTTTAGCTATATCATCTTCATGAGTAACTAAAATAATAGTTATACCTTTTGAATTTAATTCATTGATGATTTTCATAATTTCTAAACTAGTCGTGCTATCTAAGGCCCCTGTCGGTTCATCAGCTAAAATTAGTTTTGGAGTACCAGCAATAGCTCTAGCAATTGAAACTCTTTGTTGTTGACCACCAGATAATTGATTTGGTCTATGATGAGTTCTATCTTTTAAACCAACACTTTCTAATGCATTTAGTGCAAGTTTGTTTCTTTCTTTTGAGTTTTTTCCTGAGTATAAAAGTGGTAAAACAACGTTTTCAAGGGCATTTAACCTTGGCAATAAATTAAAATTTTGGAAAACAAAACCAATTTCTTTATTTCTTAATTCAGCTAATTTATTAGAATTTAAAGAAGATATGTTGTTATCTTTAAAGAAATAATCACCACTAGAAGGTGTGTCTAAACAACCAATAATATTCATTAAAGTTGACTTACCTGAGCCAGACGAGCCCATAACAGAAACAAATTCACCTTCTTTTATTAAAACATCTACATTATTAATAGCTAAAAGTTTGTTATCTCCCATTACATATTCTTTAGAGAGAGAATTAATTTTTATCATTTTAAAATAATCTAAGTGCTTTTTTAACAGAAGTTTCAATTTTAACTTTAGAGATAACTTGATCACCTTCTTTAAGCTCGCCTTTTACAATTTCTGTGTATCCACTAGAATTTAAACCAGTAATTAATTCAATCTTTGTATGTTCGCCATCAACTAACTTATAAACTTTTTTAACATTTAAAGATTCTTTTAGTGAGAAGTATTTATTTTTTTGCTCGTCACTAAGTAAATCAATTAACGCATTTTCAATATATAATTGCATTTCTTTTCGAATTTTTTCTGGTGATAAATTTTTAGCAGTTAAAGATTCTCGAACTTTACCTAATTTAGGATATACACTTCTCATTTTATTTTGTTGTTCTTGCGACATATTTAATTGACCCATAATTTCTTGCATTTGTGATGGTCGACCACTTCCCCACTGACTTCCAGTACTTCGTGAATTTTCTTTTGGTTTTTGATCTAATTTTACTGAAAGAGCAGTATTTTTGACTTTTAAAATATCTTTTTTATCTTCGATGATAATATCAACATTAGCTGTCATTCCAGGTAAAAGGATATTATCAGGATTTTCAAATGAAGCTATAACTTCATACGTAATTACATTTTGATCATCTATTGGGGAGTAACGTATTTGAGTTATAGTTGCTTTTAATTTTCGATCTGGGAAAGCATCTGTTGAAAACTCTACTAATTGGTTATTCTGTATATTTCCAATATCTGACTCATCAATAAAAATTTCAATATTCATATTCGATAATGTTTCAGCAATTGTAAACATAATAGAATCTTTTTGATAAGCTCCCAGAACATCGCCTACACTTATATGCCTATCTAATATGAAACCATTTATTGGAGAGATAATTTTAGTTTTAGTTAAATCTAATCTTTCACTTTCTAATTTAAGTTCAGTTTGCTGAATTAATTTTTCTACTTCCTCAATTTCAGCATTAATAATTTTTATCTGAGCTCTTCTAGAATCAATAATTGCATTTAATGAAAGTATTTCAGATTCCAAAGAATTTAATTGATAAATTGCACTTTCATATTCAAAAGTTGCATCTTCAAATTCTTTTTTGGAAATAAATTTATTTTTGAATAATGTTTTTTTATCTTCTAAATTTTCTTTAAGTTTATTAACATATAAAATAAAATCATTTAATTTAGATTTAGCTCCAGATGAATTTGATATAGCATTATTTAGTTCTGAATTAGCTTTTTCTAAGCTTGCTTTTTTTTGCTTTAATTTAGAATTTGAAATATCTACTGAGGTTTGTGTTTCTTTAACATTAAGTACAAAAGGGTTTTGATCAAATGTAGCCAAAACATCACCAGCTTTAATGGTTTCATTAAAATCTTTTTCTATATTTACAATTTTACCTGAAATTTCTGACGATAATATTAATGTTGATGTTGGTATAATTTTACCTGTAGCTGATATTGTTTTTCTAATATTTCCTTTTTCTATTTGAATATATTCGTATGAAGTTGTAGAGATTTGATTATTATTTAAATTATAATAATAAAAACCTCCACCACCTAACAATATAATTACTAATAAAAATATAATTTTTTTCATTTAAATTTAATATATTAATTTGATATTGGGATATAGTTCATAACAGATAAAATAATAGCTAAAAATATTAAAAATACTTGAATATTTTATTATTTTAAATTTAATAACATTATAAAAAATGGAAAATTATGCAAAAGTAGTAATCATAGGGGGCGGAGTTGTTGGGTGTTCTATACTTTATCATCTTTCAAAATTTGGATTAAAAGATTGTATCTTATTAGAGAGAAAAGAGCTCACATCAGGATCTTCTTGGCATGCTGCAGGGAATGTTCATGTTATATCTAATGATCCTAATATTTCAAGATTAATGGCCTATACAATAAATCTGTATAAGGATATTGAAAAAGAGTCTGGCCATTCAATTGGATTTAAATCAAGTGGTGGATTTTATCTTGCTTCAAATGAAATATGGGATGATTATTTAAAAAGGGAAAGATCTAAAGCTAGATATATGGGTTTAGAACAAGAATTTGTATCTTTAGATGAAATAGCAAAAAAAAATCCTTTAATTGATCCTAAAAGATACATATCTGCTCTATGGGATCCAATTGATGGAGAAGTTGATCCATCTGGTGTAACTTATGCATTTGCAAAAGCAGCAAAAAAAAACGGAGGTAAGTACTATACACACACATTAGTAAAAGAAACAATTAGTAATAAAGATGGAAGTTGGAATGTAATTACTGATAAAGGAAATATTAAAGCTGAAATAGTCATTAATGCTGGAGGTTTATGGGCTAGAGAAGTTGGATTATTAGCTGGTATTAATTTACCTGTTCAACCAATGGAACATCATTATTTAATTACAGAAAGTATTCCTGAGATAGAGGCAATGGGTGATAATAAGAGATTACCAGTTGGAACAGATTTTGAAGGAAACATATATTTTAGACAAGAAGGAAAAGGTTTGCTTTTAGGAACTTATGAAAGAAAATCAACTCCTTGGAAAATAACTGGAACACCTCTTGATTTTGGTCATGAATTACTTGAACCTAAATTAGAAAATATTCAGGATAGATTAGCAATTGGTTTTGAAAGAATGCCAGCTTTGCAAAAAGCAGGAATTAAAAATATTGTAAACGGTCCATTTACTTTTGGTCCAGATGGAAGTCCACTCATTGGACCAATCCCAGGTTTAAAAAATTATTGGGTTGCTGTTGGTGTAATGGCTGGATTTTGTCAAGGTGGAGGAGTTGGAAAATGCATTGCGGAATGGATAATAGATGGAGAACCTTCTATCGATGTATGGGCAATGGATGTTGCAAGATTTGGAGAATATGCATCTCCACATTATGGAACAATAAAATCTTCTGAAAATTATGAAAGAAGATTTATAATGACATTTCCTAATGAAAGCCTTCCTAAAGGAAGAAAGCAAAAAACTACTTCTTTATATGATTATTTTATAAATATGGGAGCTGTTATGGGGGATAATTTTGGTCTCGAACATGTGCTTTGGTTTTCTGAAAATAAAAATGATGCTTTTGAAGAACCTACTTTTAAAAGAAACAAATCTTTCAAGTACGTAGAAAAAGAAGTAAAAAATGTAAGATCAAATGTAGGGTATATAGAATTAGCAAATTTTTCTAAACATTATTTTACAGGACCTGATGCTTATAAGTTTTTAAATTTTGTTATGGCAGGAAAAATTCCAAAACCAGGTAAATTAAATCTATCTCCAATGTTATCTCCAAAGGGGAAATTAAATGGTGATTTAACTATAGGTTGCTTAGATAATAATAATTACTATGTTTTTGGTTCTGGTGCATCTCAAGAGTTTCATAGAAGGTGGTTTGAATTAAATTTAGATAATTATAATCTAAGATACGAAAACAGATCAGAAAAATTAAATGGTATATCTATTGCAGGACCAAAATCAAGAATAGTTCTTCAAAAAATAGTTAGAGAAGATGTATCTAATGAAAATTTTAAATTTAGAGATATTAAAAAAATATTTGTAGGTGGTGTACCAGCATTAGTTTGTCGTTTATCATTTACTGGTGAACTTGGTTATGAAATTTATGTAGAGCCTCAATACTTAATTAAACTTCATGAAGAAATATTAGATGCTGGTAAAGAGTTTAATATTAAACCTTTTGGTGCACGTGCACTTATGTCTATGAGATTAGAAAAGAGCTGGGGGGCATGGACTTTAGATTTTCGACCTGATTTTACACCACAAGAAACAGGTTTGGATAAATTCATTGATTGGGGAAAAAAATTTATAGGAAAAGAACATATAATAGATAAAAAAATAAATTCACATCTATGCGTATTAGAAATTATAGGATCAAACGTTGATGTTACTGGAAATGAAGCGATTTTAAATAATAAAAATGCTATTGGATATGTTACATCTGGTGGTTTTGCCCACTATACTAATAAAAGTATAGCTTTTGCCTACATTTTCAAAGACAAAAATTTAAATGATATTGAAGTAGAAATAAATGGTGAATTTTATAAAGCTAAAATAATTAATGAACCTTTATACGATCCTCAAGGATTGCGTATGAAATTATGATTATACAATAAATTCAATAATTTAAATAATTTATTTAAAGTAAGATCTATATTTTTTAATATTTAAATTATGTTTAGCTTTAATATGTCTTACAGTATTGGTTTGAGATCTCATTACTACTGATTCTGTATGAGCCATATCATTCTTAATTCTAACACCTTTTAATAATGTACCATCAGTAACACCAGTTGCTGAAAACATAACATCGCCACTAGCTAAATCATTAGTTTCATATATTTTGTCTTTATCCAAAACACCCATATTCTTGGCTCTTTTAAAACTTTCATCACTATCATAAATTAATTTAGTGTAAATTTTACCTCCTAAACATCTTAATGCTGCAGCAGCTAAAACACCCTCTGGGGATCCTCCAATACCCATGTAAATGTCAATTCCACTATCTTCTATTGAGGTAGCTATAACTGCACTTACATCACCATCTGGTATGAGTTTTATTCTTGCTCCAGTAGCTCTAATTTCACTTATTAATTTTTTATGTCTTATTCTGTCAAGAACACATACAACTATATTTTCTTGTCTAATTCCAGAATATTTAGAAAAATCATTAATGATTTTTTTTGGTTCATCATTAATGTTAATTTCTAAATCTTGATATTTATATCCATAAGCAACTTTTTGCATATAAATATCAGGAGCATGTAAGAAACTACCCTCTTCACCAATAGCTAAAACCGACAAAGCATTTTCCCCACCATGTGCAGTTATTGTAGTTCCTTCTAAAGGATCAAGAGCAATATCTACATTTATACCACCCTTTCCTACCATTTCACCAATATAAAGCATGGGAGCTTTATCTCTTTCACCTTCTCCAATTACAACTTTACCATTAATATCAAGATCATTTAAAAAATCTCTCATTGCGTTTACAGCTGATTGATCAGCAGCTTTTTCATTACCTCTACCCATATGAAACGAACTTGCAATTGCTGCAATCTCAGTAACTCTAACAGCCTCTAATGCTAAATTCCTATCTAATAATAAAGATTTCATTTTAATTCCATTTTGGTTTTCTTTTGTCAATAAATGCTCTGATCCCTTCATCAGAATCTGCTTCCATCA
>CACIIL010000011.1 GCA_902586695.1 uncultured Alphaproteobacteria bacterium
ATTTTGAGGACATTTAGATATTAACTCCTTTTGATCAATAAGAGCTGTCATATGAGTAAATAAAGTTTTTTTTGGTTTTAAATATTTAATATAATCGAGTATTTGATCAAAGCCTGCATGAGATGGGTGTGGATCATATCTTAATAGTCCAACAATCCACAAATCTAAATTTTTTAATTTATCTATATCTGAATTATAAAATTTTTTTAAGTCAGTAGAATATGCAAATTTACCAATCTTATATGTTTGAACATCTATAGATCCATGATTATGTTTAAAAGTTTCTATATGTGTATCATGAAAATTAAATGAATTATTAATTTCTATAATTTTCATAAAGGGTAAATAATCTTTTTCACCTTTAAATATATATTTATAACAGAGTTCCATTTCTGATTTCATATCATTTGGCATATATGCAGGTATTATTTTATTATTAATTAAAGACATGGCTCTCATATCTGGTAAACCAGATGTATGGTCTGAATGTACATGTGTATATAGTACAGCATCAATATTGGTACATTTTGCTTCATAGAGCTGATTTCTAAGATCTGGACTAGTATCAATTAGAATATTTTTATTATTAACCTTTACTAATATAGATGATCTAGTTCTGTAATTTTTTGGGTCGTTTATATCAATATTTCCATTTTTACCCCAAGCTAAAGGAGAGCCAAATGATCCTCCACAACCCAAAATCCTAACTTTCATTTAATTTAATTATCTTTTTTTGCTTTAGAAAACAATTTGTAAAAATTATTATCTGTTAATTCAGAAAAATCATCTAGATTCATTGAATAAAATTTAGCTAGGTATTCTGCGATAAATTTAACATGAGAAGGTTCATTAACTTTTCCACGCATTGGAACTGGTGATAAATAAGGGCTATCAGTTTCTATAAGTAGTAGTTCAGGTGATGCTTTGGAGATTACTTCCCTTAAATCAAAAGCATTTTTGAAAGTTACAATACCAGATAAAGAAATATAATAATTATTTTCTAAACAAAAATCTAATAATTCTTTAGATCCTGTAAAGCAATGAAATACAACTTTTAATTTATCATTATTATATTTTTTTAAAATTTCTACTATTTCTTTTTCTGAGTTTCTTTGATGTATTATAATTGGTAAATCAAATAGCTTAGATGCTTCAATATGTGATTCAAAAATTTCTATCTGTTTTTCTTTAAATTCAGTTGAATGATAGTAATCTAAACCAGTTTCTCCTAAAGCTATTAATTGTGGATTAATGATTTGTTTTTCAAGATCTTCAAATGATAAAATAGATTCATTATTAATTTCTTGAGGATGGATTCCATAAGATATAAAAATATTTTTAAAATCCTTAATTATATCTAGATGATTTTCAAATTCTTGTGGTTTAGTATTTATTGAAAGTAATTTAGATACACCACTATCTTTACATCTTTTGATAATATTTAATAAATCATTTTTTAAATTTAAAAAATTTAAATGACAATGTGAATCAATCACAATTCAATACGTGGGAAAATTGGACTGGGTTTATTTAATTTTAAGTAATCGGGAAAAAAATTATTTATTTTTTCATAATTAAAATTTTCTATTGATAAATTATAAATTTTTAAAATATTTTTAATACTAGATGGTATTATTGGAAATAAAAGTACTGAACATCTAATTGTAAGAATAGTTACTATATACAAAACATCTTTCATTCTTTCTTGATTTGAATTTTTAAGAGACCAAGGTGCTTCAGTATCAACATATGCATTCACTTCTGATAAATATTCAAAAATATTCTTTAAGGCTCTATCTATTTGAAATAGATTCATATGATTGAGATAATTATCAAAGTTTTTTTTAAATAATTCCAACAATTTTTCGTCATTTTGATTAAATCGTTTAGGTTTTAAAACTTTTGAGTCTGAATTTTTAACTATAAAAGATGAAATTCGTTGAATTAAATTACCTAAATTATTTGATAAATCTGCATTTACTCTTAAGGCAATTGCATCTTTTGAAAAATCACCATCATTACCAAAAGGTACTTCTCTAAACAGAAAAAATCTTATCTGATCTAATCCATATTGATTAATGATATCATAAGGATTAATTATATTTCCTAAAGATTTTGATATTTTTTGACCTTCATTAGTCCACCAGCCATGAGCAAATATTTTTTTTGGTGGCTGTATATCAGCAGCCATTAAAAACGCGGGCCAATATACTGCATGAAACCTTAATATATCCTTCCCTACAACATGAACACCCGGCCAAAAAGTTTTGAAATTATGATTATCTTCATCAGGATAATTTATTGCCGTTAAATAATTGCAAAGTGCATCTATCCATACATACATTACATGATTGTCTTCTTCAGGGACTTTTATACCCCATTTAAAAGTAGTTCTGGATATTGATAGATCTTTTAAACCACCTTTAATAAAGCTGAGAACTTCATTGTAACGTGATTTTGGTAAAATTGAGTCTTGATTTTTCTCATAATATTTTATTAATTTATCTTCCCAAGATGATAATTTGAAAAAGAAACTTTCTTCTTTAACCCATTCAACTGGTGATCCTGAAGGAGCAATAAATGAATCATTAACTTTTTTTAATTCATTTTCTAAATAAAAAGCTTCATCTCGAATGGAATACCATCCTTCATAATTAGATAAATATATTTGATTATTATTCTTAAGTTTATTCCATAGAAATTGTGCTGCTTTTTTATGTCTATTTTCAGTTGTTCTAATAAAATCATCTATATCACAACCTAAAAATGGTACTAAATCTCTAAAACTTTTTGACATTTCATCTACAAAATTTTGAGTATCTTGATTTTTTAAATTAGATGCTTTTTCTACTTTTTGACCATGTTCATCTGTTCCAGTTAAAAAAAAAGTTTCTTCACCTTTAAGCTTATGAAATCTAGACAATATATCACATGCTATAGTTGTATAAGCATGTCCTATGTGAGGTACATCATTTACATAATATATAGGAGTTGTAACATAAAAAGTCATTATCTTTACCTTTCAGCAAAAAAATTAATCATAAAGATTTTTTTATCTAAATTTAAAGTGAATAAATCATTTTCATTTTTAATCAAGTATTCTAATTTTTTATTAATTGAAGTAAAAGAAACATCTTCAGATATGTCTATAATTTTTTTAATATTTGAAGATAAAAAATAATCAAAAATATTTACACCATATTTTATTTTAATAATTGTAATAAGAATAAATTTTAAAAGAGATAAATATATTTTTAATTTCTCATTATCAAATTTTGAAAGTACATCTACTAAATAAATATTATTATCAGAAAAATTATTTAAATCAGATACTGATTCTATTAGTCTATCAAAAATTTCTAAAATTTCCTTAAAGTTATATTCAGTAGATACTCCAGGTGAACCATTCGTTATATCAAAAAGAAATTTTATTGTCTCATCATCTGTAATGTTATTTGAAATCAAAATTTCACTAAAATCAGAGAAATTATGAGTTGGTAAATTAATTTTTAAACATCTTGATTTTATAGAAGGTAATAATAATGATGGTTGATGAGATATTAAAAAAAAATAAGTATTTTTTTTTGGTTCTTCAAGAATTTTTAGTAAAGAATTAGCAGCATTAGCATTTAAATTGTCAGCACTATCAATAATAATAAATTTAGCAAGATTTTCAATCTGAGATGTTTCTCTTGAAAAAACATTAATATTTCTAACTTGATCTATAGTTATAAAATTCTTAATTTTATTAGTTTTTAAATCAATTTCTTTTTTTAAAATTTTAATATTAGAATGTGTGTTATTTTTTAATAAAGATAAATGGTGCTCAATATTTGCTTTATTTGTTTTATAGATTAAATATTCTTTAATTAAATTAGTAACAAAAAAAAATTTACCAATGCCTTTATTGCCAGAAATTAAAATAGAATTATTTAAGGTATTATTTTTTAAATTATTGAAAATATAATTAAATTTATCATTGTATCCTATAACAAAATTCATATTAACAAATTAAGATGATAAATTATTTTATTATGAATATAATTAATTGGCTTAGAAGCATCAATATTAATGAATCTTTTATGATTTGATATAATTTTATAGCCTTTATTTACATCATCATGAAACTTTTTATCTAATTTATCATATTTGTTTTTAGATTTTCTTTTTTTTAATCTGGTCAAAATATTATTAGTTGAAAGTTTAAATAAAAAAGTTTTTTTGGGTAAAAAATTGTTAAGTAAATCCTTATGTAACTTAATTGTATTTTTAATTCCATATTTATTAACATATCCTTGATAAACAAAAGTTGAATCAGCAAATCTATCTGAAATAACTATTTTGCCTTTTTTAATTGCTGGTTTAATAACTTGATTAATATGATGAGATCTTGCCGCCATAAGCATTAAGATTTCCTCTTCGATGTTTATATTTGAATTTTTTCTTAATATTAAACTTCTTAATGACTCAGCTAAATGAGTACCACCTGGTTCTCTAGTAATATGATATGGAATTTTTTGATTTTTAAGAAATTTTTCTAACAATTTTATTTGTGATGATTTACCGCTAGCTTCAGGTCCTTCAAATGTTAAAAAAAATCCTTTTTTTTTATTCATCTAAACTTGTACCAAAAATTAAATATTTAATAGCTGCAAATATTTTTAAAATTGGATTTATTTGGTTAACATCTGTTTCAGCTACTAAATCTACTTCTATATTTGGTTTTCCTTCAATTATAATTGTTAATTTTCCCAAAACATCATTTTTTTTGAAAGGAGCTTCAATTGGTCTAGAATATTCTATTGATGATTTTAATAATTGAATTTGGTCAAAAGAAAGAGTTGAAATTATTTTTTTTGAAGAAATTAAATTAATACGTGGTTTGTTACCAAGCCAAACATCTGCTTCAACAATAATTTCTCCTTCATCTATTAGTTTTGTTTGACTTGTTTGAGTAAATGCCCAATTTATTAGATTGGAAGCTTCATTCATTCTTGATCTAGAACTATTAGTTCCATTTATAACTAAAGTTATCCTTCTTTTATCTCTTTTTGCTGTTGCTGCGATGCCCCAGCCAGATGCTTTAGTAAAACCTGTTTTTAAACCATCAGCTCCTGTTAATGAATTTAATAATCTATTTCTATTTGGTTGCTTAATTCCATTATATGTAAATTCTTTTTCTTGAAAATATAAATATAGATTAGGAAAATCTCTTATTATTGCATTTGATAAAATAGCTAAATCTTTAACAGAAGAATAATGATTTTTTTCAGGCCATCCTGATGAATTAATAAAATTAGTATTAGTCATACCTATTCTATTTGCATAAACATTCATCAATTTTGCAAAATCTTCTTCTGTTCCAGCTAAACATTCTGCTAATGCAATTGAAGCATCATTTCCAGATTGAATTATTATACCTTTTAATAACTCATCTATTGTAACTTTATCATCAATTTCAAGAAATGTTCTTGATCCACCCATTTTATAAGCTTTTGCAGAAACATTACATTCATTATCAATTGATAAATCTGAGTTTTTTATTCTATCAAAAGCTGCATATACAGTCATAATTTTAGTCATAGAAGCAGGTGGTGTTTTTGAATTAGAATTTTTTTCAAATAAAATTTCATTTGTATCATAATCCATTACAATTGCCTGATCAGCTTTGGTATCGATAGCAAAAGAAGTTTTGCAAAAAATTAAAATAAATAAAGTGAAAGTAAGATAATAATAATTCATAATTAATTAATTTAATTTTAAAATATGTTTTAAGTAAGGTTATTCTAAAATTAATTCAGTATCCTTATAGCCTTTGGAGATAAATGTCGAAACTAATTTATTTGCAAAATGATTATCTAATGGACCAATAATTAATTTATAAATATTATCTATATTTTCTGAAGTATATTTTTCATTGATTTCTAGTTCTTTAATAATATTTTGAATTTCTTGATAATTTTTAAAATTATTTACATGTAAATATACGTTAAGATTTTTGATTTCTTCAAGGCCTAATTCGATTGGCGGCTCAAATACTTCTATTTCAGATAAATCATCTGAATTATTATCAATATTTGATATAGATACCTCTTCTGTAGGTGCAGATTCAACTGTATTATTAAAATTAATATCATTTATTGACATAGATACATTTTTCCATTGTTTACTTGGATCTGATAAAATTTCAACCTTAGCTTTAGTAATTTTATTTTTGTAGAAACGTAAAAGTTGTGCAACCTTTCTAGAAACTTGAATAATAGAAGCATTGTCATCATGTCTATCAATAATTTTTATTGTTAAAGATAATCCATTTTCTAAATTTGTTATTTTAACAATACTGGGTAAAGGCAAGGTTTTATGCCTGCCTAATAATTCTGTTACTTTGTTTACATCATTATTAGAAGTTTTTTTATTATGAAGTTCTTTGTCATAGTATGTTGCTAAACCTACTTCTTCATACGTATAATTCTCTTCAGGAATATATTTAACTCCTTCAATATAATATGGATCACCAATGAAATAAAAAATTTTATTGTCAATTTGTTCATTTTTATTATTAGATTCTTTTATTTTAGTAATATTTTTATTAGTTTTTTCTTCAATTATATCTTTAGTATTTTCAATTTGATTCAAAACTTTATCTTTTGATATTTGTTCACAAGAAAGTAAAATAAAAAAAAGTAAACTAATTATTAATTTTATCACTAAGTAATCCTATTGATATTGCATAATACGATGAGCAATTATAATACAATATATTTTTATAATTTGGATAAACTAAAAACATTCTACCTTCAAGACCATCAGGAGCAACTAAACGTGCCTCAAGGTTAGATCTTTGAGGAAGTTTGGTATTATTAACAGATCTAAAACCTAATTCAGACCATTCTGGTAAAGTTTTTGATATTGATCTTCTTTTGACAGCCCCACAACCTTTTGGATTTTTTTGTTCTAGTGAAGGATATAATGTCTTTATATTTTCTGGAGGTAGAACTTCTCTACCCCATGTACTATCTAAAGACCAAGGATTCTTATCTATCGATGTTAAATAATTAGCTGTACTTGCAAAAGCATCGGCATAACTATTCCATATATCAATTCCTCCTCCATCCCAATCATATGCACTTTCTATGAATGTTGTTGGTATCATTTGTGTCATTCCAACAGCACCACCCCAACTACCAATTAATTGTCCTGATGGAACTAAATTATCATCAAGAATTTTAAGAGCTGCAAATAACTGCTTTCTATAAAAGTTGCTTCTTCTTCTATCAAAGGCAAGAGTTGTTACAGCAGTTATTGTATCAATTTTACCTTGATTTCTTCCATAAAAACTCTCCATACCCAAAACTGCTATAATAAATCTTTCTTGAATTCCAAAATGATTAGATATTTCAGATAAAAGACCTTCATATTCTTTTAAAATATTTTTACCTGCAATTATTCTTGATTTATCAACTCTATAATACAAATATTCTTTAAGAGTTATCGTAGATTCAGGCTGACATCTATCTCTTAAAATAATTTTTTTTTGAGGTTTTACATCTGAAAGATGTGCATTTATTGTTTGAACACTAATACCAATATTTATAGCTTCATTCTTTACATCTTCTAACCAATTAGTCCATTCTGCTTCAGTAGGCATTGATGGTTTCTCACAAGCTTTTAAGGTAAAGGAAAAGAAGAATATTATAATAATAAAAAAATATTTAAGAAACATTAAATCAAAATAACAAATTTTTTTAAATTCGTATATTTTTATATCCTTTATATTTTGACTTTAAAATAATTAAAAGTATAACAAATCCCACAAAACGGAGAGATGGCTGAGCGGTTGAAAGCACCGGTCTTGAAAACCGGCAAGGTGGCAACACCTTCCAGAGTTCGAATCTCTGTCTCTCCGCCAACAAGATATATTGACAGCTATTTTATCTGATTTAAGATCTTCTTAGCTAAGTTAAATCTACTTGAATTTAATTGCCCCTTAAAATCATAAAATATTTTTTGATCCGGTCTTAAAGTATACTGACTATGTCTATTCATTGATAAATCCAATAACTTTTGAGGATTTTGTGGATTATTTTTATAAAAACCAATTACTATACCTTTTCTACTAAATTCAAATTGCTCAACATTATATTCAATACACAATATTTTTATCTCAATTAAATTGAATAAATTATTTAATTCTCTAGGTATTGGTCCAAATCTATCCCTTAACTCGATTATTAAGTTTGACAACTCTTCATTATCAGTAACACTGGATATTCTTTTATATATTGAAAGCCTTAAATCTAAATCATCAATATAATCATCTGGAATAAATATTTCTTCAGGAATTTTAATTGTTGGATGAAATATTTTTTTGACAGAATTATCATTATATATTTTTTGTTTCTGAAAGAGTATTTCTTCTTCTAACATCTGATGATAAAGTTCTGTTCCTATTTCTCTAATAAATCCACTTTGCTCTTCACCAATTATTGATCCACCTCCTCTCATATCTAGATCTTGAGAAGCAATATTAAAACCAGCACCTAAAGAATCTGCTGAATTAATTATTGAAAGTCTTTTTTTACCATTATCCTTAAGTTCATTTTCTTTGTAGGTAATGTAAGCGTAACCTCTTTTTGATGAACGACCTACTCTACCCTTTAGTTGGTAAAGAGATGCTAGAGAAAATAAATTAGACCTATAAACAATAATAGTATTAACGTGTGGTAAGTCTAATCCATTTTCAATGATATTAGTACTTACCATTAGGGGAACTTCTTGATTATAAAATTTAGAAATTCTACTTTCTAGCAATGAAGGTGCTAATTGACCGTGAGTTACTACATATTTAATTCCAGGAAGATATTCTTTTAAAAAAATTTCAATAAATGGAATATCTTTTTTTCTTGGAGTTACAAAATAGACCCCATTTCTTCTTCCATAAACTTCTCTTTTAATAGCTTCTTTGATAGTTATTTCATCAAATTTAGAAACATAACTTCTTACAGCTAATCTTTCAAAGGGCGCATTTAAAATGAGACTTAAATCCCTTAAACCAGACAAGGACATTGAAAGAGTTCTGGGGATAGGAGTAGCAGATAATGCTAATACATGAGCGTTTGGGGCTATTTCTTTGAATTTTTCTTTTTGTAATGTTCCTAATTTTTGCTCTTCATCATAAATAATTAATCCTAAATTTTTGAAAATTAGCTTATCACTTAATAGTGCGTGTGTTCCAATTAGAATGTCAATTTTGCCTTCAGCACATTGATTGAAAATTTCTTTTTTTTCTTTTTGTTTTATTAGACGTGAAATTTCAGCAATATTAATATTAAATAATTTAAATCTTTTTAAAAAATTATCATAATGTTGTCTTGATAAAAGAGTAGTTGGAACAAAAACAATTGACTGAATATTAGATTTTGCTGCAAGAAATAATGCTCTAATTATTACTTCAGTCTTACCAAAAGCAACATCACCTACAATAAGTCTATCACTTGGCGTGCCACTTCCAAAATCATCTATTACATCATTAATGGCACTTAATTGATCATCAGTTTCAACGTAAGGAAATGTACTACAAAACTTATCATATTCTGTATTTTCGATATTAATAGGAAGTGATTTTGATTGTAATCTTTTTGTGGCAATTTTAATTAATTTTTTTGAAGCATCTCTTATTTTTTGTTTAGCTTCAGCTTTTCTTTTTTGCCAACTTGATGCTCCTAATCTGTCAAGATTTATTGTATTTTCATCTTCATCACCGTACTTTGTAATATAATTAAGATTTTCAACAGGTAGAAAGAGTTTTTGAGTATCTGCAAACTCAAGCTCTAAACAATCATGAATAGAGTCATTTAATTCAATTTTTTTAATATTATTAAACCTACATATACCATATTCTGAATGCACTAGTAATGAACCTTGAGATAATTTATTTAACTCTTCAAAAAGGAATTTCTTTTTTTGATCTTTTTTTATTGACTTAACAGCTAGAGAGTATCCAAAAATAGATTTTTCATTAATAAAAATAATATTATTAAATTCAAACGAATCTTCAACTTCTAAGACCGTAATATGGATTTTTTTTTCAGATAAGTTTGATAAATTATCAATTTCTAAAGGTGAAATTGCAATGTTTTCATTTAAAATTTTATAAACTTTTTCCAATGATCCTGAAGAATTACAACAGATAATAATTGTTTTACTATTTGAATTAATGTCAAAAAATTTTTTTATAAAATTAAAATCAATTTTCTCTCTAATCGAGGATATATTATTTATTTTTTTTAAATTAGTTGGAATGTCACCTTCATTATTAAATAATGATAATTTCGTAACAGTGAATTTAGTAAAGATTCGATCAAAATAATCCTTATTTATAAATAAATAATGTGGCTTTAGAAAAAATGAGTCTTTAGAGTTATTCCTTGCCTCAAAGTAATCATTTAAGTTCTCAGTTCTTTCATTAAACAACTCAATTATATCATTATGAATTAATATTTGACTATTTTCACAATAATCAAATAATGTATCTAAATTCTCATAAAATAAAGGAAGAAATTGTTCCCCGCCAGAAGGAACAACTCCTGAAGAAAACAATTCATACGTTTGACTATTTCTATGGTTTTGAAATATAGATCTAAACTTAGATCTAAATTTTTTTATATTTTTTTTATCTATAATTAATTCACTGCTAGGATTAAGCGTAAATGATTCTATTTTAGACTCTTTAAGTCTTTTTTGTGATATTGGATCAAATTCAAAAATAGAGTCAATTTCATCATCAAATAAATCTATTCTAATTGGTTTATCAAAGTGTGGAAGAAAAATATCAATTATTGAGCCTCTTATTGCAAATTCTGATTTATCTCTTACTAATGAATTTCTTTCATAACCTAATTTAATAAGTAAAAGCAGAATCTTATCTATTTTAATTTTAGATTTTTTTGAAATTGTAATAAAATTTTTTATAATTTCATTTTTGGGTAAAGTTTTCTGAATTATTGCATTCAATGTTGTTAAAATAATTATTTTTGATTGATTTTTTGAACTAAGATGAAAAAGCGTATCTAAACGAGATGTTTGAATTTCTTTAGAAGGTGAAATATTATCATATGGAATTTGATCCCAAGCTTTGTAAAGAAGCACAGTTATATCTGGAAGCAACCAACTTAACTTATTTTTAATATTTAATATTTCCCTTTCATCTTTTCCTATATAAACTAAAGATATATCACTTTTGTGAAATATCTCTGAAATTATAAAAGCTTCAGTTTTATCAATTACAGGACCTATTGATCTCATTTAGATAATATTAATTTTTTCAAAAAGATTTTTGAATCTTATATTTACTTGAGTTTTTTTTGTAAGAATCTCATAAATTTCGTTATCAGAATAAATATCAAAGACAGATTTTAATAATATTAATTCATTTTCACTAAATCGATTTAGATTGTTAATAAAATATTTTTTGTACAATAAATCAGTCTCTTTTGTCCCTGAATAAGTTGATCTATATTTGATAATCTTTTTTAGTGAATTTAATGTCATATATTTAATAATAGAATATAGTAAAAAAATTATAATATTCTATGAGACCTGCATATTTAGACTTATTACTCTCACCTATCAATAAATTAAAAGGTGTGGGACCAAAATTAGAATACATTATTAACAAATTAGGCATTAATTTAAATGTGCATTTCTTATGGCATTTTCCATATAAAATTATCGAAAAAAAATATTATGAAAATATTAATGATGCTCCAATTAATCAATTAGTCACTCTTAAAATAGAGGTTATAAAACATTATCCTTCTAAATTTAAGAGACAACCCTATCGTGTAAGTTGTTTAGCAAATGAAACACCGATTGATATAGTTTATTTTAATGCAAGACATCCAGTAATTAGATCAGTTTTACCTCTTAAAAGTCTTAAAATGATATCAGGAAAATTAGAATTTTTTAAAAATAAATTTCAAATTACCCATCCATCAAATATAGAAAATATTTCAGATGTTCAGTTATTAAGAGAAAAACAACCTGTTTATAGTTTGACTGCAGGCTTAAGCATGAAAAGCTTTATTAAATTATCAAATCAAGTTTTGAATTTAATTCCAAATTTAAAGGAATGGATAGATGAAAAATTAATTAAAAAATATAATTTTTTATCGTGGAAGGAATCTGTAGAAAAATTACATAATCCTGAAATTGAAGATACGTATAGTGAAAAGAATCTATTTAGAAGAAGATTAGCCTTTGATGAATTATTAGCTCACCAACTAGCAATTTGCATTATTAGAACTATTGATAATAAAAAAAAATCAGTAATTTTTAAAAATAATAACAAATTAAAAAATAATTTGATTAAAAATTTAGAATTTAAACTTACTAATTCACAAATAAAAGTTGTAAATGAAATTCAAAATGATCTTGTTTCAAATAAACAGATGATTAGATTGCTTCAGGGAGATGTAGGTTCTGGTAAAACTATTGTAGCTTTATTATCAATGTTAACAGTTATTGAATCTGGATACCAAGTAACCTTGATGGCACCTACTAGTATTCTTGCACACCAGCATTATGATAATATATCAAAATTAATAAAGGATTTTCCTATTGAAATAGATATTCTTACAGGAAAAGATAAAGGTAAAAGAAGATTAGAAAAGTTAGACAAAATTATAAAAGGTAATACACAAATAATAATTGGCACCCATGCACTTATTCAAGATGGAGTTAATTTTAAAAAATTAGGCTTATCAGTTATTGATGAACAGCATAGGTTTGGTGTTTATCAAAGAATGGCTTTTAACTATAAAGGTTTTCGTCCATCTATATTAGTTATGAGTGCAACACCGATTCCTAGAACTTTAACTCTTGCTGCATATGGTGATATGGATGAAAGTAAACTAATAGAAAAACCTATTGGTCGAAAACTTATAAAAACATCTTTATTAAACCTAAAAAAAGAAAAAAATTTAATTGCAAGAATTAAAAATAAAATAATTAATGCAAATGATAAATTTTTTTGGGTTTGCCCTCTTATAGAAGAATCACAAGAACTAGATCTTAAGGCTGCCAAAGATCGATATGATTCACTTAATAAAATATTTAAAAATAAAGTACTGCTTATTCATGGACAATTAGGTGAAAAAGAGAAAGAACTAATAATGGAGAAATTTAAAAATGAAGATTTTCGAATTTTAGTATCAACTACAGTAATTGAAGTTGGGATTGACATTAAATCAGCAACTACAATTATAATTGAGCACGCAGAAAGATTTGGATTAGCTCAACTTCATCAGTTAAGGGGTCGTGTAGGTAGAAATGATGAAGATTCATATTGTATACTTTTGCATAAAGAAAATATTAATGATTCAGCAAAAAAAAGATTGAATATTATGACACAAACAAATGATGGTTTTATTATTGCAGAAGAAGATTTAAAGATTAGGGGTCCAGGAGAAATATTAGGAAAAAAACAATCAGGTTTACCTTCTTTTAATATTGCAGATTTAAGTTTTGATGGTGATTTATTAGAAGAAGCTAAATTATATGCAGAAAATATTATAAATACTGATCCACAATTAGAAAATAATAAAAATCTAAAAGATTTATTGTATATTCATGAACGTGATACAGCAATAAGAACATTAAATGCAGGATAATGGAAACTATTGATTATAAAAAAGGAATAAAATTTGAATGCCAAGGTTCTGGTAATTGCTGTGTTTCAAGAGGATCTTATGGTTTTGTTTATTTAAGTGATATTGACCTAAAAAGATTTTCAAAATATTTTAAGATTTCAATAAAAAAATTTAAAGAAAAATATTGTCAAATTACTGATGGTTTTATTCACTTATCTGAAAAATATAAAATTAACGGAAACTGTATATTTTTAAAAGATAAAAAATGTACAGTATATAATAGCAGACCTACTCAATGTAGAACATGGCCATTCTGGAATGAAAATATGAATGCAAAAGTTTGGAATGAAGATATTGCAATTAATTGCCCTGGTATTGGGAAAGGAAAACTAATTAAATCCAAAACAATTGAAAGGTTTTTGAAAGAAGATTTAAAAAATGAAGATTCTATAATTAAAAAATTTAGCCTTCAGAAATAAATTCCATTTCTTTATAATAACCTATGTAAACATTAGACTTTTTTTTTAATATTATTTTAATTGTTGTTCCAACTAAAACAACTTCTAAAATACTTTCATTTTTATATAAAATATCACATTTTTTTGAAATTCCAGTTGCAATATTTTTAATTATAGTTTGTTTCATGAAAAAATGGTGAGCCCTACAGGATTCGAACCTGTGACCCATTCCTTAAAAGGGAATTGCTCTACCAACTGAGCTAAGGGCCCAACAATGTCATTGTCTATATAGTTCAAATTTCATGAACGCAAGTCCTATGATGATGAGTTTTTCTTATTTAAAATGCTTATAGTATTTTTTGAAACAAATTTAGATACGTCACCTCCAAGTTTATGAACTTCTTTAACTAAATTAGAAGAGATAAAAGAATGATTATCTGAAGACATTAAAAAAACTGTCTCAATATCTGGATTTAATTGAAAATTCATGCCAGTCATCTGTAATTCATATTCAAAATCAGAAACTGCTCTTAAACCTTTTATTATACAGTTTGCATTATGATGCTTTGCAAAATCAATTAAAAGTCCTTTAACTGAATGGATTTCTATTTTCTTTTTATCTAATTTTAATGAAGATATATCATTTAAAATAATGTCTTCTCTTTCTTTGATACTTAATAAAGGTTTTTTATTTAAATTATCAGCTACGCCAATTATTAATTGATCAACCACCTTTAATGATCTTTGAATGATATTTAGATGACCATTTGTTAATGGGTCAAAAGTACCTGGATATATTCCAATTTTATTCATTTGCAGTATCTAAATCTTGAATTCTGGAAACTGAGACAATAGAATCACTATCTGGTATTTTAAAGACACTAACTCCCTTAGTTGATCTACCTGCTATTCTAATTTGATTAACATTAACACGAATTATTTGCCCTTTATCAGTGACCAGTATAATTTGATCACTTTCATTAATGACAAAACAATCTAAAACTTCACCATTTTTTTCAGATGTAATAATACCTGTTATACCCTTACCGCCTCTATTTGAAATTCTATACTCATATGCAGAAGATCTTTTTCCATATCCATTTGTTGTCAAAGCTAGCAAAAATTCTTCGTTGTTATGTAAATCATTAAATTCAGGTTTTAAACTATTTGTATTCTTTCTATTTTCAGATGCAGCCCTAAGATAATCTTGTCTAATATTTATATCAATTTTAGAATGCTTAAGTATAGCTTGAGAAATCACATAATTGTTTTTTTCTAATTTAATACCTCTTACTCCTGATGAATTTAATCCTGAAAACAGTCTTAATTTTTCTAAAGGAAATCTTAAACACTTACCATTTTTTGTTGAAAGAAGGATGTCATCAACTTCATTTGCTAATTTAATACCTATTAAATGATCTTGTGAACCAAGTTTTATAGCTAATTTTCCACTATCTCTTAATTCTCTTTTACCACTTTTGGCAACATCAATTAATTTATTTTTCCTAACCATACCTTTTTTTGTTGCAAAAATTATGAGACTATTCAACCAGGATTCTTCATTTAATGGGAGTGGAAGAAATGTTGCAATTTTTTCTTCATTAGAAAAAGGAAGTAAATTAACAATTGGTTTTCCCCTAGCTTTTAAAGATGCCTCTGGAATATCATGGGATTTTAATGCATAAACTTTTCCTAATGTAGAAAAAACTAACAACTTAGTATGTGTGTCAGCAAGATGAATTTCTTTAACAAAATCCTCTTCCCTTGTTGACATTCCTGTCTTACCTTTTCCACCTCTGTTTTGTGCTCGATAATTTTCAAGCAAAGATCTTTTTATATAACCATTGTTAGATATGGTAATAACTATATCCTCTTTTTGAATATATTTTAAATCATCAACCTCTTCATATTCCCTATCAATTATTTCACTTTTCCTAGGTGTTGCAAATTCTTTTTTTATTTCACTTAGTTCTTTTTTTATTTCCTCTAAAAGTTTTGATCGTGACTGTAAAATTTCTAAATAATTTTTAATTTCTAAAATTAATTTTTCTAAATCTTTTTGAATATCATCCCTTTCTAAAGAAGTTAATCTATGTAATCTAAGTTCTAAAATTGCTCTAGCTTGACTTTCTGTTAATATAAAAATGTTTTTATTTAACTGAGTAGTGTCTTCATCAATGAGTTTTATAAAGTTAACATTTTGACTATTAAGCTTCCATTTTTTATTAATTAACTTATGCCTTGCTTCTTTTGAATCCTTTGATGATTTTATTAGATCAATAATTTCATCAATATTTGCATTAGCTACAACTAATCCTAATAATACATGAGCTTTATCTCTAGCTTTGTTTAAATCAAATATAGTTTTTTTAGTTATTACCTCTTCTCTAAATTCTATAAATGCTAATAGCATTTCTTTTAGGTTCATTTGTTCAGGCTTGCCCTTGTTTAGAGCTAACATATTTGAATTAAATGTAGTTTGAAGAAGTGTGTTTTTATAAAGCTGATTTAAAATAATATTTGCATCAACATCTTTCTTAAGTTCGATTACAACACGAACTCCATTACGATCAGATTCATCTCTTAAATCAGAAATACCTTCGATAATATTATTTTTTACAGTTTCAGCAATTTTTTCAATTAGTTTAGATTTGTTTACTTGATAAGGTATTTCATGAATTATTATAGCTTCTCTATCTTTTTTAAAATTCTCTATTGATGTTTTCGATCTAAGAACAACTCCTCCTTTACCAGTTTGGAAAGCATCTATAATACCTTTTTTGCCTATTATCTGACCGCCAGTTGGAAAATCAGGGCCAAAAATATATTTGGTTAATTCTTCTAATTCTGATTTCGGATTTTCAATTAAATGAAGAGTTGCATCTATTACCTCTCCTAAATTATGGGGAGCAATATTAGTTGCCATTCCAACAGCAATTCCTGAAGCTCCATTTACAAGTAAATTTGGAAATTGTGCAGGTAAAACAGATGGCTCTAAAGTACTATCATCATAGTTTGGTTGAAAATTTATTGTTTCTTTTTCTAAATCAGCAACTATTTTTTCAGCTACCTTTGCTAATCTTGCTTCAGTATACCTCATAGCTGCTGGTGGATCACCATCTAAAGAACCAAAATTACCTTGACCATCTATTAATTCTAATCTCATAGAAAAATCCTGGGCCATTCTGACCATTGACTGATAAATTGCTCCATCACCATGTGGGTGGTATTTACCCATCACATCTCCAACAATTCTTGCAGATTTCCTATATGCCTTGTTGAAATTGTAACCAGATTCATTCATAGCATAGAGTATTCTTCTATGAACTGGCTTAAGTCCATCTCTACAATCTGGTAAAGCCCTACTTACAATTACAGACATTGCATAGTCCAAGTAAGACTTCTTCATTTCTTCTACTAATGAAATATTAGAAATATTATTAGTATTACTACCTTCTGAATCTGTATTATTATCTGTCACTAATTTTTATGAGTTTTCTGCGAAAAATTAAGTTTTTTTATATCAAATAGATTATATTTATACAATCTTATTAAATGTAAAAAAATGTATAAATAATATATATTTTTCAGTAATTTAAATATATTAATTAAAGTATTATATTAAAAAGGTATATCTTCATCCAAATCTGAAGAATCATTTGTACTTGAATCAAAATTATCATCTGAAATAGAGTTATCTTGGGTGTTATTTGATTGATTTTCAATATTAGTTGATTGATTTCTTGAATCTAGAAGAGTTAAATTACAATTATAGCCTTGAAGTACTACCTCTGTAGTATACCTGTCTTTGCCATCTTGATCCTGCCATTTACGAGTTTGTAATTCTCCTTCTACATAAATTTTAGAACCTTTTTTTACATATTTTTCAACTATATCAACTAGACCATCACCAAATACAACAATATTGTGCCATGAGGTTTTTTCTTTTTGTTCTTGAGTATTTTTATCTTTCCAACGTTTTGAAGTAGCTATTGAAAATGAAGCCATTTTACTGCCAGATTGCATTGATCTAATATCAGGGTCTCTGCCTAAATTTCCTAAAAGGATTACCTTATTAACACTACCAACCATAATATTTGTATATATATCTTTATAACAAATTATTTAAATAAACTATCAGTAAATTAATGAATCAAGATAAAATTGTTATAAAAGGTGCAAGAGAGCATAATTTAAAAAATATAAATCTTGAAATTCCAAAAAATAAGCTGGTTGTTATAACTGGTGTTAGTGGATCTGGTAAATCTACTCTAGCTTTTGATACAATTTATTCAGAAGGTCAAAGAAAATACGTTGAAAGTTTATCTGCCTATGCAAGACAGTTTTTACAAATGATGAATAAACCTGATGTTGATGCAATTGAAGGTTTGTCACCTGCCATCTCAATAGAACAAAAAACTACTCAAAAGAATCCAAGAAGTACAGTTGGTACTGTTACAGAAATTTATGATTATTTAAGAGTTTTATTTGCAAGAGTTGGTACACCTTATTCACCAACAACAGGCCTTCCTATTAAATCTCAATCAATAAGTGAAATTTGTGACAATATTATTAATAAAAATAAAAATGATAAGGCATATATCTTATCTCCAATAGTTAGAGATAGAAAAGGTGAGTATAAGAAAGAAATTGAAGAATTAAAGAAAAAAGGGTTTCAAAGGTTAAAAGTTGATGGAAACATTTATGAAATAGATGATGTACCTAATTTAAAGAAAAACTTTAAACATAATATTGATGTTTTAATTGATAGATTGGTTATTAAAAAAAATATTAAACAAAGATTAGCTGAAAGTATTGAGGTAGCACTTACTCTATCTGATGGTTTAGTTTATTTAGAAAATTTAGAGTCTAAAAAGATTACGACTTTTTCATCAAAATTTGCATGTCCAGTTTCTGGATTTTCAATTGAAGAAATTGAACCTAGATTATTTAGTTTTAATGCACCTATGGGGGCATGTGATGAATGTGATGGTATAGGAGTTGAAAAGTTTTTCGATGATAAAAAAATTGTTCCTGATGATTCAAGATCAATTTTAAAAGGTGCAATAAAACCTTGGGAAACTAAAGTTTTTGGTTATCAAAAAAAATTTTTTGTAGAAACAATCTCAAAAATTTTAAAGATATATAAAGTTGATGTTAAGTCACCATGGTACAAAATACCTAAAGATGTTCAAAATATAATTTTATACGGAGATGAGGATAATAATGAGAGTTTTATAAGTGATTTTGAGGGTATAATTAATTTTATAGATAGAAAATATTCTGAGACTGAAAGATGGTGGGTGCAATATGAATTAGAAAAATATCTTTCAGAAAGAGATTGTGAAGTTTGTAATGGATTTCGATTAAATAAAAAAGCTTTAGCAGTAAAAATAGCTGGCAATCACATTGGGGAAATAACTAGGAAATCTATTGATGACTGTTTTAATTGGTTTAACAAATTAAAAAAAAATTTATCTACAAGTGAAAATAAAATTGCAGAAGGTGTTATAAAAGAAATTAAAGATAGGTTAGAATTTTTAAACAGGGTTGGTCTAGATTATCTTTCTCTTTCAAGGGCAAGTAAGAGTTTATCTGGTGGTGAAAGTCAAAGAATTAGACTAGCAAGCCAAATTGGTTCAGGATTAACTGGTGTTTTATATGTTTTAGATGAGCCTTCAATAGGACTCCATCAAAAAGATAATCATCAATTAATAAGAACATTATTTAAACTAAGAGATTTGGGAAACACTGTTATTGTTGTAGAACATGATGAAGATGCAATTAAACAAGCTGATCATATCATTGACATAGGAGTAAAGGCAGGGATTCATGGAGGTGAAGTAGTTGCTCAAGGACAATTAAAAAATATTCTTAATAATAATAAGAGCTTAACTGCTCAATATCTAAACAAGAAAAAAAATATAGAGATACCAAAAAGTAGAAGAAAATTTAATAAAAACAAAATTTTCACTCTCCAAAAAATAAAAACAAACAATCTTAATAATTTGGAAATAAAATTTCCATTAGGTAATTTTATTTGTGTTACTGGAGTATCTGGAAGTGGTAAGTCTTCGCTTATTATTGACACATTATATAAAAGATTAGATGAATATTTTAATAAATCACTAAACAAAGATGAAAGTTATTTTAATTTTAAAGGTATTAAAAATATTGATAAAGTTATTGATATAGATCAATCTCCTATTGGAAGAACACCAAGATCAAATCCAGCTACTTATACAGGATGTTTTACACCTATAAGAGATTGGTATGCTGGGCTTAATGAGTCAGCTGCAAGAGGATATAAACCGGGTAGATTTTCTTTTAATGTTAAAGGAGGAAGATGCGAATCTTGCGAAGGAGATGGAGTGAAAAAAATAGAAATGCATTTTCTTGCTGATGTATATGTTGAATGTGATATTTGTAAAAGTAAACGCTATAATAGAGAAACACTTGAAGTAAAATACAATAATAAATCTATTGCCGATATTTTGGACATGACAGTTGAGGAAGGATACAATTTTTTCTCCAAAATACCCTCCATAAGACAAAAATTAAAAACTTTAATGGAAGTAGGTTTAGATTATATTAAAATAGGTCAATCGGCTACAACATTATCAGGTGGTGAAGCACAAAGAATAAAATTATCCAAAGAATTATCAAAAAGATCTACAGGAAAAACTTTATATATATTAGATGAACCAACTACTGGATTACATTTTGATGATGTTAATAAATTATTAAAAATTTTGCATACATTAGTAGATGAAGGTAATACAGTTATAGTTATTGAACATAATTTAGATGTTATTAAAACAGCTGATTACATAATAGATTTAGGTCCATTAGGTGGTATAAAAGGTGGTCAAATTGTTGGCAAGGGAACACCTGAAGATATTGCAAATATCAAAAAAAGCTTTACAGGTAAATTCTTAAAACAAATTTTATAAATAAAGGAATAAGAAATGATAAATCTAGAACTACCAGATTTGCCATATAGTAAAGATTCACTTGCACCTTATATGTCTGCTGAAACTTTAGAGTTACATCATGACAAACATCATATGGCATATGTAACTAATGGTAATAAATTTATTAAAGAAAATAATTTTAATGAGGATACAATAGAGGAAATTGTAAAAAACTCTTTTAACAAAATTGCTCCTGTATTTAATAATGTTTCCCAACATTTAAATCATATGCATTTCTGGGAAATAATGAAAAATAATCCTAATGGGAAAATACCATCAGAATTAGAAAATAAAATAAATGAAGATCTGGGATCTGTAGATAGTATGAAGGAATCAT
This sequence comes from uncultured Alphaproteobacteria bacterium, assembly GCA_902586695.1. Taxonomy (GTDB): domain Bacteria; phylum Pseudomonadota; class Alphaproteobacteria; order HIMB59; genus CACPNW01. The sequence continues at coordinate 21,419 of CACIIL010000011.1, forward strand.
TTATTAATGCTGGTATTAGTCAATTTGGTTCTGGATGGTGTTGGTTAGTTTTAAATAGTGGAAAATTGGAAATTACTAAAACTCCTAATGCTGAGAATCCAATAGTACATGGACATATCCCTTTATTGGGTTGTGATGTTTGGGAACATTCATATTATGTTGATTATAGAAATAGACGTCCAGATTATTTAAAAGCATTTATTGATAATCTTGTTAATTGGGAAAAAGTAACAGAAGAATTTTTAAAAAACGTATAAATTAATTTTCATCTTCATCTTGCGGTCTAAACTTAAAAACTAACAAAGTTGGGACCGCAATATATATTGAAGAATAAGTTCCAACTAAAACACCAATAATCATTGTTAAAGCAAAAGGTTTAATCACTTCTCCACCAAAAATATAGAGAGAAATAAGTGCTAACAAAGTTGTAATACTAGTCATTATAGTTCTTGATAAAGTATTGTTAATTGACATATTAAATAAATCTAAAAGTTCTAATTTTTTATATTTTCTTAAATTTTCCCTGACTCTATCAAATATTACTACAGTGTCATTTATAGAATAACCTGCTATTGTTAATATAGCTGCTATTGTTGATAAGGAAAATTCAATATTTAAAATAGATAAAAGACCTAAAGTAAATAACACATCATGAGTAAGAGCTACAACTGCTCCAAATCCAAATTGCCATTCAAAGCGCAACCAAATATAAATTAAGATAGCAAACAAAGCGAAAGATACAGCTTGAAAACCTTTCCATAACAATTCTGAACTAACAGTAGGGCCGACAAATTCAGATCTTCTAAATTCAGATACTTTATCACTAATAATTTTTTTTACTTTATTAACTGTCTCAATACTTTCTTGATTATTTTCATTCTGTAATCGTATAATTATTGTATTTTCATCACCAAATTCTTGAAGGGATACTTCATTAAAATTAGGGGATAAAATATCTCTTAATTCACCAATATTAGTATTTTTTGTAGAAACTTCAATTAATGTACCTCCCTTAAAATCAATACCTAAATTTAATCCTTTAAATAAAAGAAGAAACAAAGATAAAGTAATAGCAATAATTGAAATTATATAGAAATTTTTTCTATAATTTAAAAATTTATAATCTGAATTAACAGGTATAATTTTATTTAAACCAAACATTATAAATTAATTTCCTTTTTAGTTTTAAAAGAGATATATAAATGAACAAGTAAATTTGTAAGCATAAGCGCAGTAAACATTGATGCAATTACACCTAAAGACAAAGTTATTGAAAAACCTTTAATTGGGCCAGACCCAAATACAAATAATAATAAAGAAGCAATTAATGTTGTAATATTAGCATCTAAAATAGTTGAAAGAGCTCTATCAAAACCTTTTTTAATACTATCAAATACTTTTTTATTCTTAACATTTTCTTCTTTAATACGTTCAAAAATTAACACATTTGCATCAACTGCCATACCTATAGTTAAAACAATTCCAGCTATACCAGGTAATGTAAGGGTTGCTCCTATTGTTCCTAATAGAGCTAAAATTATAAACAAATTAGCAATCAGTGAAATATTAGCAATAAAACCAAAAGATCCATAAATAAGAACCATAAAAATACAAACAAGAATCATCCCTATTATAGATGCTATTTTACCTGCAGCTATAGAGTCTGCTCCTAAACCTGGCCCTACTGATCTTTCTTCAACTATTTCAAGAGGAGCTGGTAATGCACCTGCTCTAAGTAAAACTGCTAAATCTGTTGCCTCTTGTGACGTAAAATTTCCTGTTATAATTCCTGATCCACCTGTTATTGCAGAATTTATTACTGGGGCAGTAATAACAACTCCATCTAGTACAACAGCAAATCTCTTACCAATATTTTCTGATGTCGCTTTACCAAACTTTTGTGCACCAGTAGTATCAAATCTAAAAGATACAGCATGTCCTTCCGTTTGATCAAAAGAAGCATAAGCATCAATTAAATTTTCACCCCCTACTCTTGATTTTTTTTCAAGTAGATATTTTGTTTCTTCAGAGTTAATATCAGCAACTATCATTTTACCAAAAGGAGCTAGATTTAAAGATAAAGATTTAGAATCTTCATCATCAACCATATGAAAATTTAATTTAGCAGTCTTACCCAATAAATCTTTTATCCTCTCAGGGTTTTTAACTCCTGGGAGTTGTAGTAAAATTCTATCTTTACCAGAACGTTGAATTAATGGTTCTTTAGTTCCTGATTCATCAATTCTTTTCCTTACTATTTCTAAGGATTGCTTTATTGCTGAGTCTTGAATCGATTTTTTATATAACTGATCAATTGAAATAGAAGCTACATTATTATTAATATTGAATTTAACAGACCTATAATTTTGTAGAAATGAATTTCTTATTTCAGTTAATTTTTCAGATGAATCAAAGCGAATTTTTAGTTCATCATCTTTTTGTTCAATATTGTTTATTTTAATTCTATTTTCTCTAGAAATTATTCTTATGGTGTCACTGAAATTTTCAAATTCTTCACTGATTAAAACATCTGTCTGAACTTCAAGTAACAAATATGAACCACCTTGAAGATCTAGTCCTAAATTTAGACGATTATCTAAATACCAATTGCCTGTATCTTCTTTGTATAAAATTGATGGTATAGCAAAAGTTATACCTGAAGAAACTAATAAAAAAACAATAATAATCTTCCATAAAGGATAGTTTTTCATATTAAATTATTTTTTTTTACCTAAAAGACTTGATAATACACCATCTTTTTTTTCATCTTTATTCTCTTTGATGGGTTGTTTTTTTTCTTGTTCAGCTGATACATATAAATCTGCAACCATTCCAGGAGCAATTTTAATTTCAACATTTTCAGAAACTTGTAATTGAAGTTCACGATTATCAGCTACTTTATTTATAGTTCCAATAATACCTCCAGAAGTTATAATTTTATCACCTCTTCTTAAATTATTTAACATTTCTCTATGCTGTTTTACCTTTTTTTGTTGAGGTCTAATTAATAAGAGATAAAAAACTCCAAAAATAAGTATTAGTGGTAGAAATGCGCCAATAGATTCCATAAATTTCCTTGATTATTAATTTGAGAGATTTCTTATACTGTGTAAAAGAAAAAAGCAATTAAACTAAAAAAATATATGTTTTTTAAAAACTTTTTATTAAGAGAAAAAATAAAGAAAAATTCATACTTTATTTGGAATAATGAAAATAAAAAAATTCAAATTATTAAAAATATCAATTTTTTGAATTTAGATTTAATGATTGGAATAGATTATCAAAAGAAATTATTAACTGAAAATACAGCAAATTTTGCTTCAGGAAACTTTACAAATAATGCTCTTCTATGGGGTGCAAGAGGTAATGGAAAAAGCACATTGATAAAATCTGTTTTTAAATATGTTTTAGCAAAACATAAAAATTTAAAATTAATACAACTAAATAAAAATAATATTTTTGATATTCAATTAATATATAATTTATTAGGTAAATTTGAGGAATCTAGATTCATCTTATTTATTGATGATTTATCTTTTGAAAAAATTGATAGTGATTACAAAATAATAAAATCAACATTAGATGGAAGTATACAAAATCAACCTACAAATATATTATTATATGTATCTTCAAATAGAAGACATCTTATGCCTAGAGACATGATTGATAACGAAAGATCATCAGCAATTCATACTGATGAAAGTGTTGAAGAAAAAATTAGTTTAAGTGATAGATTTGGATTATGGATTGGGTTTCATAAACTGTCTCAAATTGAATATATTAAAATAATAGAAACTTATTGCAATTACTATAATATTTTATTTAATGAAAAAATTAAAAAAGAATCTATTCAATGGAGTCTACAAAGAGGAAATAGAACAGGCAGAACTGCCTGGCAATTTATTTTAAATATTGCATCAAAAAATGATCTAAAAATAAAAATTTAAAACTAACTTAAGTAACTATTATTTTTTTATTAATTTATAATCCTCTTTAAGAAGTTTCTGTATGCCGCCTTCAAGTGAAAACATGTTAGTAGCACCAAGTTGTTCAACAAAACCATTAGCTAGTATTGAGGATATATCACCTTTGTTGCTTATAAATACTATATTATCATCTAAATAATCTACTTTTCTCTCTATAGTTTTCATAAATTCTGGTTCAAATTTTCCATTATGGTCAAATGCTGTAATCTCTAAAGAACCAGGAATGATACCTGTCTTGTCTCTTTCTTTCTTTGTTCTAATATCTATAAAAATATAATTTCCATTTTGATAATTATCAATTGCCATTGAATTTATGATTTTATAACCTGGTGGTTGAATGTCTATTATTTCTATATCAAAAATTAAAGTAGCATTAGATGGAATCAAATCACCTGCTCCTTTTTTACCATAAGCCAGTTCAGGTGGAATAATTAAAGTTCTTTTTCCACCAACTTGCATACCAATTAATCCGATATCCCATCCTTCAATAACTTGTCTCAAACCAATTTGAAATTTAAATGGCTGACCTCTGTCATAGCTACTATCAAATATTATACCATCTTCAAATTTACCTATATAATGTACTTGAATTTTTGAGTGGTTAACTATTTCTGCACCTTCTCCTTTAATATCGTTAAGAATTTCAAGTTCATTAGCATTAACTTTATGGAAAATAAAAAGAATTAAAATAAAAAAGTATTTCATAATTATAAGTTAACTATCATTAATTTGTTTAAATTGTCCAGGAATTGAAATCACTCCGCTAACTATTATTAAACAAGCTCCTATAATTGCATAATTATTTAAATATTCGTTAAATATATAAAAACCTATTAATGATGACCATAAAATTTGCAAATAAACTAAACAAAAAATTGCTGAATAATGTTTTTGTGCTTTTTTAAAAGCAAATGTTGCTAATAGAAGTGCCACATTAATAAATATTGAGGCAATTGTAATAAGTAAAAATATATTATAACTAACTTTAATAGGATCAAGTATAAATAATAAAAATGAAATAATATGAATAATTAAACCTCCATATAAAAAGTATCCAAGAGTTGTTGTTACTGAATTAAATTTATTAACAATAGTTGTTGTAGTTGTAATTAAAAAAACTCCAAATAATGCTACTAAAAAATAAATATTAAAATTATCAAATCCAGGTTGAATAACAAATATTACACCTAAAAATCCAGTAAGTAATGAAAGATAAATAAATGAATTTAATTTTTCTTTTAAAAAAATAAATCCATAAATAGCACCTATTAATGGTGCTGACATATTTAGAGTGGTAAATTCTGGTAAACTTATATTTTCAAGTACAATAAAAGTAATAAATGGCATAGGCGCAAAAATTAATCCTCTAATAAGAGGAATTGAATAATTAGTACATTTTAAATTATTTTTAAGTTCTCCTTTTATATATAAAAATAAAGGTACTGCTATATATGCTGGAGATCCATAAAAAACAAAATGATAAAATTGAATTTGATTAACTGATAAATAATTTATTATTGCATCATTAATTACAAAAAAAATGCTAGAAAAAATAATTGATAAAGAAGCAATTAAAATATTTTTTGACATTTTATTATATAAGCAAGGATTGTATCTAGATTTTTAATACTTATATTAAAATTACTCAAAATAATACAGATATGACAAAATTAGATCTCAAAACATATAGACTCATAATTAAGGGAAAGGTACAAAATGTTGGATTTAGACATTGGTTTAGTGATTTAGCAATTTCACTTGGCTTAAATGGATATGTTCAGAATAAAGACAGTAAAGATGAAGTAGAAGCAATTATCCAAGGAGATATGCAAAATATATTATCAATTACAGAAAAAGCAAAAATAGGCCCCGAATTGGCACTTGTTGAAGGTGTAATACCTAGTAATATAATTAGCAATGTAACTTACTCTGGATTTATTGTTAAATATGAAACTAATTAAAAGCTTGTTTTAATGTATTATGAAGACTATCAAACATATCATCAATTTGAGTCTTGGTAATTATAAATTGAGGACATAAAACAATTGCCTGTCCTAAAGGTCTGCAAATTAGTCCATTATCAATAGAAATATTAGCTATCTTATCTCCTATATTTAGATGACCTTCAAAAGGTTCTTTTGTTTTTTTATGTTTAACCATTTCTAAAGCAGCCATTAAACCTACTCCTCTAGTTTCACCAATATGTTTATATTGGTTAAACTCTTGAAGTTTTTCATGAAAATAAGGTGAAATATATTTAACATTATCTAATAAGCCCTCATTGATGATTACATCAATAGCTTTTAAAGCAATTGCGCAACCTACCGGATGTCCTCCAGCTGTAAAACCATGAGGGAATTCATCTACTTCTTCTGAAACAGAAGTAAATTCATCAGCTAATTCTTTATTTACAATCACAGCTCCCATAGGAAAATATCCAGCAGTTAAACATTTTGATGAAATAATAATATCTGGCTTAATATTATATGTTTCACAACCCCATAAATTTCCTGTTCTTCCAAAACCACAAATTACTTCATCGGCAACTAAAGGTATTTTATATTTCTTTAAAATCGGTTGTATCAAATCAAAATAATTTTTAGATGGAGGTATAACACCTCCAGCTCCTTGTACAGGCTCTGCAACAAAAGCAGCAATCGTTTCAGGATCTTCTTTTATTATAAGATCTTCTAAATTTTTTGCCATTCTATTTGTAAACTCTTCTTCAGTCTCATTTTCTTTTGCAAATTTCCAATAATGAGGACAATCAGCATGAATAAATCCATCTAAAGGAAGCTGGAATACTTCATTATAAGGTTTTCCTGTCATAGAAGTTGCTCCAAGAGTTACTCCATGGTATCCATTAATTCTAGTTATAATTTTTCTTTTTTTAGAATTTCCTTTTCTATAATTTAACATCCATAAAATTTTAATCATTGTATCATTTGCTTCAGATCCAGAATTACAGAAGAAAACTCTACCATCATCAAATGGAGAAACTTCTATAATTTTATCTGATAATTCTAATGTTTCTTCAGGAAGTCTTCCAAATAATGAATGATAACCAGCAAATTTAGAATATTGTTTTTTAGCAACCTCTATTAATCCAGGATGATCAAAACCTGCACATGCGTTCCATAATCCTGAATTAGCATCTAGATATTTTTTATCATGAATATCATAAACATAAATACCTTTGCCATGAGATATCACGACCGGACCTCTTTGATTTAAAGTTTTTAGGTCTGTAAAACCATATAGATGATGAGATTGATTTGATTTTAGCATAGAATTAACTAAATATTTTTTTTTATGTTGAAACGCAAGTATATTTTTTCTGCTGGGATATTAGGAATTTTTTTCATGATTATTAGTCAATTATCTTTTGCAATAAATGATAGTGTTGTAAAGTTAATAGTACAGGAGTCAAATAGCAATACTTCTATATTAAATGTAATTTTTATTAGAGGTTTAGTCACAACTTTTATTATTTATTTGTATCTGTCCTTAATTGAAAGAAAAAAAATAACTAAAATAGTTAAAAATTTAAATTATCACAAAAGGGGTATATTTGAGGTTTTGACAGCATTTTGTTTTTTAACAGCTCTTGTCTTATTACCCGTAGCTGAAGTTTATACTTTATTAATGACTAATCCTTTTTTTGTAACAATTTTTGCATTTTTTTTCTTAAAAGAAAAAGTAGGTTTTAAGCGATGGTGTGCAGTTTTAGTAGGATTTATAGGTGTAATTATAGTAATTAATCCAAGTAAATTTACTTTTAATCCATTATTTATTTTACCAATTTTAGCAGCAATATTTTTGACCATAAGGGATGTTAGAACAAAAAATATTGCTACTAAATCAAATAGTTTTGAAATTATTTTTATTACATCACTTTTAATTACTTTTTTTTCTGGAATTGGCTCCTTGTTTATTGAATTTAACTTGGGCACAAATTCATTTATAAAAATTCTTATTTCATCATTTTTTTTAACAGTAGCATATATATTTTCTGTTTTAACAGTATTTTATGCACCACTATCTTTAACAGCCTCTTCAA
>CACIIL010000012.1 GCA_902586695.1 uncultured Alphaproteobacteria bacterium
TGCTACAATTATAACTTTTGGAGATTTTACTATAATATCTTTTTTTAGAAGTGATAGTTTCGAAACTTTGCCTTCATACTTATATAGACTAATATCATCATATAAGTTTAACGAAGCATCATTTGTTTCAGGAGTAATTTTGTTAATAAGTATGATTATTTATTTTATAATTGATAATTTAAATCACCAAGGCAGACCTGACATTAAAACGTGAATGTAAATACTAGCAATATATCCAAGAAATATAACAGGAGTCCATTTTAAATGACCAAAGAAAGTATAATAACCTCTAGCTTGACCCATTAAAGCTACTCCAGCTGCCGAGCCAATTGATAATAAACTGCCACCAACTCCCGTGGTAAGTGTAACTAATAACCATTGATCAATTGACATTTCAGGTCTCATGGTAATAACTGCAAACATTACAGGAATATTATCTACAATGGCAGACAAAACCCCTACTATTGAGTTTGCTATGGTTGGTCCTAATCCATCATATAATATTTCTGAAACTAACGATAGATATCCTATAAAACCTAAACCGCCGACACTTAGAATTACACCAAAGAAAAAAAGTAATGTATCCCATTCAGCTCTTGAAATTTTTTTGAAGAAATCAAATTTATTATCTTCCGTTTCTGGATTGTAAGTTATTTTTAAATAATAAGAATACAAGCCAAGAAGGCCTAGACCAAACATCATACCTAGCATAGGTGGTAAGTGTAAAATATTATGAAAATTTATAGCACTAAAAATAGTTAAGAGGCCTAAAAATATAATCATTCTACCCCCTCTTTTCATATAAACTTTCTCAGAACTAACCTCTGGACTTTCTTTAGGTATAAAGAAATACATAATTGATGCTGGAATAATATAATTAATCACCGAAGGAATAAAAATGTTAAAAAATGTAAAAAACTCAACAATACCTGCTTGCCATACCATTAAAGTAGTAATATCGCCAAAAGGGCTGTAAGCACCACCAGCATTTGCTGCCACCACTATGTTTATGCATCCTATTGAAATAAAATTAGCATTGCCCTTACCACAAGCCATAAGTACAGAGCACATGACTAAGGCAGTTGTTAAATTATCAGCAATAGGTGATAAAAAGAAAGTAATTATTCCAGTGAATATAAATAGTTGTCTAAAACTAAATCCACGCGAAGTTAGTTGGAATCTAACAACATCAAAAACTTTTCTCTCTTCCAATGCATTAACGTAAGTCATAGCAACTAAAAGGAATAAAAAAAGTTCAGCAAACTCAAGAATATTGTGCTCTAATGCATGTTCGATTTCTTTAGCATATGATTTATCACCAGAAAAATAGAAAGCAATAATACCCCATATGATAGCAGCAGATAGAATAACTGGTTTAGATTTTCTTAGATGACTAAATTCTTCAGCCATAACAACAGCATAAGCGACAAAAAAGACTGCTAAGCTTAAAAAACCAACATAAGAAGTAGTTAAATTAATTTCCATATTTTTAAACTAAAGTTAATAACAATTTTTTCAATTCCGAAGTCATATAAATTATTGTGCATTGCTTCGTCAATAAAAAGTGATTTTTTAGGTTTATTAGCCTTATTAAATAGTAATTTGCTATGAAAGTGGGGGACAATCTCATCTTTGGCGCCACTAATTATTAATAAAGGAGATTTAATTCGATCTATTTTACTGAGATTATCAAATTTATCTTTAACCAGTAATTTAGTAGGATAAATTTTATATCTTTTATTGGCTACATCAGCAATTGATGTAAAAGGGGCCTCAAGTACAGTACATAAAAAATTATATTTTAAATTAAGCTCAACTGCTACACCTGAACCAAGTGACTCACCATAATTGATTATATCTTCTGTATTAAATTTAGTATTTTTTAAAATCCACTCTATTGTAGCCTTGCCGTCTAAATATAGATTTTTTTCAGTTGGAATTCCTAGATTTCCACTATACCCCCTCCAACCTACGATTAGGGTAGAAAAGCCTGCGTCATTATATCTTTTGATACGATAAGCTCTCTCTCCAATATCAAATGAATTTCCATGAAAATATATCAAGATTGGTTTATCTGACTGACCTTTGAAAAACCAAGCTAAAAGCCTAATATTATCTTCAGTTTCTATGTGTACTTCGTTAATTCTTTCTAGACCATAATTTTCAGGAGGTTGAGGCTTATTACATTTATTAAAGATAATCCTTCTCTGGAAGCTATACAGAAGAAAACCAAAAAAAATATATAGGAAAATCAGAAAAAATATGTAAGTCATAAAATATAAATATACATATAATATGTCTGCATCAATAGAAGTATACAATCCAATGAGTCCTTATAACAATGCAATAAACGTATTGGAAAAAAATGGCATCAGGGCAACAAAACAAAGGAGAGTATTAGCTAAATTAATTTTTGATAAAGGTAAAAGACACATTTCTGCAGAAAATTTATTTGATGAAGTTAAGAAAGATGATAGAAAAATTTCAATGGCAACTGTGTATAATACTCTTAAACAATTCACTAACTTAGGTCTTATTAAAGAAATCGTAGTTGATCAAAATAAATCTCTTTACTGCAATAATAATCAAAGTCATTATCACCTATATATTGAGGATGAATCTAAGGTAATTGATATTCCGACAAAAAATATTGATTTGAATATACCTTCAATACCAGCATGTTTACAACTTCATAATATTGATGTTATTGTAAGAATTAGAACGCTAAAAGATCAAAAATAAATAATTTTTAATGAATGGTAAAAAGTTGTGGTCTCCAATCACAACAAAAAATAATGTAAATGATTTTTTTGGTTACGTAAAAGAAACAGAAGAGATAAATTCTTATGAAGATTTGCATAAATGGAGTGTAGATAAAAAAGAAATATTTTGGGATAAAGTATGGGATTTCACAAAAATTATTGGTGAAAAAAAAGAAGATGTATTTACTGAATCAGATAATTTCATAGATACAAAATTTTTTGAAAAATCATCATTAAATTATACAGAGAATTGTCTTCAAAATAATAGTGATGAAGATGCAATTATTTTTTATAATGAACAAAAAAATACAAAAAAGATAAATTGGAAAGAATTAAAATCAAACATTTTCAAAATTTCATATTATTTTAAAAGTAAAAAAATCCAAAAAGAAGATAGGATAGTAGCTGTACTTCCTAATATTCCTGAAACAGTTGCAGCTTTTCTAGCTTGTGCGCAAATAGGTGCTATATGGTCATCTTGTTCATCTGATTTTGGACCAAAAGCAATCATTGATAGATTTAAACAAATTAATCCTAAAATACTAATTATTACAGATCATTACTATTATAATAAAAAGAAAATAAATACTTTAGAAAATATTACATTAATTCTGAAAGAGATACCATCTATTGAAAATGTAATAATTGTTCCCTATGGAGATGAAGAAATTAATATTAAAGAATTTGAGTATACAAATTGGAATTCAATTTTACAAAGTGAAAAAAAATATGATGTATTTGAAAAATTTAATTTTAATCACCCTCTTTATATATTGTTTTCAAGCGGTACTACTGGAATGCCTAAATGTATTGTACACGGTGCAGGTGGCTCACTAATTCAGCACAAAAAAGAACATCAATTACATTGTGATATAAATGAAAGTGATAAAGTTTTTTATTTTACAACATGTGGTTGGATGATGTGGAATTGGTTAATATCAGCTCTTGCTTCAAATGCTTCAATTATTTTATATGATGGGTCACCTTTTGTTCCTAATATTGATTATTTATTTGAAATAGCTGATAAGGAAAATATAAATTTTTTTGGAACAGGTGCTAAATATATTGATTATTTGAAACAAAATAAAGTTAATATTAAGAAAAAATATAACTTAAAAAAACTTAAAACAATAACTTCAACAGGATCTCCACTTGTTCATGAGTCATTTAATTACATTTATCAAGAAATAAAATCAGATGTTCATTTAGCTTCTATAAGTGGTGGCACAGATATTGTATCGTGTTTTGTTTTAGGTAATCCTTCTAAAAGTGTTTACTCTGGAGAAATTCAATGTGCTGGTTTAGGAATGGATGTAGACATATTTGATGATTATGGAAATTCAATTAATCAAACTAAAGGTGAGTTAGTCTGCAAAACTCCATTTCCTTCAAAACCAATTTATTTTTGGAATGACAAAGGTAATAAAAAATATTTAGATGCATATTTTCAAAAATATAAAAATATTTGGCTTCATGGAGATTATTGTGAAAAAACAGATAAGAATGGATATATAATTTATGGTCGTTCAGATGCTACATTAAATGCTGGTGGTATTAGATTTGGAACAGCAGAACTATATAGAGTTGTAGAGAATATTGATAACATTATTGAATGTGTAGCAGTAGAACATAATTTGTATGCAGATACAGAAGTTATTTTATTTATTAAGATGCGATCAGCATACAAATTAAATGAGGATTTAAAAAACTTAATTAAGTTTGAAATTAAATCAAATCTTTCTCCCAAACATGTCCCGAGTAAGATTTTTGAAGTTAGAGATATCCCAAAGACAAAAAGTGGTAAGATTGTTGAATTATCAATTAAAAATATAATAAATGGTCTAGATGTTAAAAACAAAAACGCACTATCAAATCCTGATTGCCTAAAAGAGTTTGAGTATATATATCATAAATTAAAGAAAGATTAATTTATGCCAAAACGAATTGTAATTTCAAAATTAGGTGGTCCAGATGTTTTAAAATATGAAGAATATAGTTTACCAAAGAGCATTAAAAAAAAAGAAGTAAGAATTAAACATACTGCAATTGGACTAAACTATATAGACACTTATCATAGATCAGGTATCTATCCCCTTCCAGCTGAATTGCCTGTTTGTCTAGGTATGGAAGCCGCTGGTGTAATTATAGAAGTTGGTGCAGATGTTTCTAACTTTAAAGTTGGGGATAGAGTTGCTTATGCAACTCCACCAATAGGGGCATATTGTGAAATAAGAGATTTTCCTGAAGAAAAATTAATAGCTATTCCTGATTTTTTGAAAGATGATGAAGTTGCTTCGATACTTTTACAAGGTATGACAGTTGAATATTTATTTGAGCGATTATATAAAATTAAAAAAAATGAAATTATTTTATTTCATGCTGCTGCTGGTGGTGTAGGTCTAATAGCTTGTCAATGGGCAAAATCAATTGGTTGTAAAATGATTGGTACAGTAAGCACAAATGAAAAAGCTAAACTTGCAAAAAATCATGGATGTGAATTTACTATAAATTATAAAGAAAAAATAGTTTCAGAAAAGGTAATGGAAATTACTAATAATCAAGGTGTTCCAGTTGTTTATGATGGAGTCGGTAAGGACACTTTTGATGAATCGATAAAATCACTATCAACAAGAGGTCTGATGGTTTCATTTGGTCAATCTTCTGGGATGGTTGAGAAAATAGATATGCATAAAACTTTTAATCCTAAAAGTCTTTTTTATACTCGACCAAGTCTTATGGGTTATACACTGAATAGAGAAGAGCTTTTAAATTGTGCAAATAATTTATTTGAAAAAATGAAAAATAGAGAAGTTAAATCAAATATTTATAAAAAATTAAAATTAGAAGAGGCTCAAGAGGCACATGAAATTTTACAATCTAGAAAAAGTGTTGGTTCAATTATTTTAGAACCCTAAATGGCGACCCCTAGGAGAATCGAACTCCTCTTTTCAGGATGAAAACCTGATGTCCTAACCGATAGACGAAGGGGTCTTCTTGTTGGGTTATATACATATTAAAGTTAATTTTTCAATTTATTAAATTAATTTTCATAACATCTTTAATTATTAACTGAGGTAAAGGCTCAGATGTGAATTTATCAGTTGTTAAAGTGCATGCAAAATAAAATTGATATTGGTTAAATTTTTCTAAATAATCGCCTAAAATTGTACCTTTGGCATTAAAACAAATAGCCTTTATTTTTTGACCTAAGTCATTTTCAAAAAAAATTAATATATGCTTATTTTTTAATATCTTAATAGAATCAATTATAAAATCTTTTAAAATAAAATATGGTTCAGTATTACCTTTTCCAAAAGGTTGAAGATTATTAATATTTTTAATTAAATCTAAATTAATTTCATTTAAAGATAAAACTGAATCAAAAAAATCCACTCTATTAAATAATTTATCATCGTAAGATCTTAGACATTTATTCAAATAGTCATTAAATGCTATTAAATTTTGAAATTTTATTTTTAGGCCAGCTGCCATTGAATGGCCTCCTCCACTCAACAAAATATCTTCTTCTTTTGCATTTAGTATTATTTTTCCTAAATCAACCTTATCAATTGATCTGGCAGAACCAACTCCAATATTATTTATAAATGAAATTACAATTGTTGGTTTATAATAAATTTCAGTCAATTTACTTGCAACAATACCTAAAACTCCTTGATGCCAATCATCTCCATGCACTATGATAAATTTAGAATTTAATTGACTTAATGCCTGTTCTTTTGCAGTTTCTAAAATCTGACTTTCAATTAACTTTCTTTTTTCATTTAAAAGAAATAATTTTCTGCTAATTGTTTCAATTTGTTCAATATCATTTGAAATAAGTAATTTAGAAGCAAGGGAGGAATCATCTATTCTACTAGCAGCATTTATCTGTGGACCAATAATATAACCAAGATCTTGAGAAGTTGGTGAAGAATTAATTTTTGAGTTATCAATTAATTTAGCAATACCTTTATGATATCTTCTTTTAATAAGTTCTAACCCCTTCTTAACAAAGAATCTATTATATTTTTTTAATTCAACAACATCACAAACTGTACCCAAAGCAACTAGATCTAAATAAGCTAAAAGATTTGGTTCTTTAGTTGCTGTAAATAATTTTGCATCTCTTAATTTTTTTCTAAGATAGATTAAAAAAAGAAAAGTAACACCAACTGCAGCTAATTGATTATAATTACTATTATCATCAATCCTATTAGGATTTATAATTGCTAAAACATTAGGTAATTTTAATTCACCTAAGTGATGATCAATAACTATTACATCAATATTTTTAAAATCTTTATTGTCAATAATATCATTAGATGTAGTTCCGCAATCTAAAGTAAATAATAAGTCAATTTTATTTTCTTTCATTTCTTTCATTAATTTAATATTTGGCCCATACCCATCTACCAATCTATTTGGAATCTTTAAAAAAATTGAAGAAGTAAAATTTGTTAAAAATTTATATAAAATTGAAGCAGAAGTTGATCCATCGACATCATAATCTGCAATAATACCTATTCTTTGTTTCTTTTTAATTGCATTAATTACTCTATCAACAGCTTTATCGATATCAATTAATTTACCAGGGCTAGTAATATTAAAATTAATATTTGGTTCTAAAAAACTTTCAAATGATTCATGATCTATATCTCTAATATTTAAAAGTTTAGCAACAATATATTTCAAATTAAATTGTTGACTTAATTTTAATGTTTTCCTATCATCGAATTCTTTTAATTCCCAACTTCTATTTAATAGAGATTTATTTTGCTTTATATTTTTAATTTCAATACTCAATTGGTATCAAGGATATTTTATCTAAAATAAATTCAAGATCTGCTATTTTTTTTACAGAACTCAATAATTCTGAAGATTTAATTTTATGAGTAGTTATTACAATAGGCATACTTTTAGAATCATTATCTGGAATTTGTAATATTTTTTCAATAGAAATATTATTATCATTAAAATAACTAGTGATTTTTGATAAAACTCCCGGTTGATCTTTGACTCTTACTCTTAAAAAATATTTAGATTCCAAGTTTGAAGAATTAAATTTTTCAAATTTTATGAGTTTAGAATAAGAAAAACCAAGAGATTTGGTAAGACTTTTACTAGATATTTCTAAAATATCAGAAAAAACTGAACTTGCAGTTGGTGGCCCCCCAGCTCCTTCACCCTCTAAATATAAACTCTCTAGATGATCTGTTTCAATATTTATAGCATTTAATGCTCCATTTGCATTTGCCATTGGACTATTAATTGGTATTAATTTTGGTTTTGTGGAAGCATAAATTTTATTTTCAATTAATGAACATTCTGAAATTAATTTAATTTTATATCCTAATTTTTTTACAAAATTAATATCTTCAATTGTAATATTATATATTCCTTCAATTTGATTTAAATTAAAATCAATTTGCGCACTATAAGCTAAACTTGTTAGTAAAGTTAGTTTATGTGCTGCGTCATAACCTCCAATATCTAATTCAGACTCATGGTCTGATGTGAAGCCTTTTTGTTTGGCATCGTTTAGAACATCTCCAAAACTTTTATTTTCTAATTCCATAGTTGTTAAAATATAATTTGTTGTGCCATTCAAAATTCCAGAAATTTTTTTTATTTTATTTGAAAAAATGATATTTTTTAAAGTTTTAATTACTGGAATACCTCCTGCAACTGCAGCTTCAAATAATAATAATACTTTATTTTCTTCTGCAATTTTAAAAAGCTCTTGGCCGTATTTGGCTAGCATTGCTTTATTACCAGTTACTACATTAATTTTATTTTTTATAGCAGATTTTACAAGCTCATAACTTATGTCTTTTTCATAACCAATTAATTCAACTAAGATGTCTGGTGCTAATCCATCAACACTTAACAAGTCTAAAGGATTTTGAAACCACTTATATTTACTTACATCAAAAATTCTTTTTTTGTTTTTATTTTTTGCTGAAAGACCTAATATATTGATATTTAAATCTGCTTTAAAATTAACTAATTCAGTATTTTTTTCAATAAGATCAACAAGAGCAGAACCAACGTTCCCCAAACCAGCTATGCAAAGATTAATATTTTTCATTATTTTTACTTTTTTCAATAATACATGTATCAATTTCACTTTTATCAGTTGATGATAGTTGACACAATTCAATTATTTCATCTTCTGTAATATCAACTTCTTTGAAATTTGGAACAGAATCAATATCAGGATACCCGCAGGATGGTACTAAAAATAAAAAAAATAATATTAAAATCTTAATCAATTTAAACCTAGAGATTCTTCTAAACCTTGACTTATATTAAAACATTGAACTGCTTGCCCAGCTGCACCTTTTTGAAGATTATCAATTAAACTCACAATGATTATTTTGGAGCTATCATAATGATTAAACATTTTAAGAATGCACATATTTGTATTTTGAACATGAAAAAAATCTGCCCTTTCATCATTTTGAATGAAATTAATAAAATGATTATTTGAGTCTAGATTTTCAAAACAGTTTTCTATGTTTTCTTTTTTTACACCATCTTCCAAATCGCAATATATGGTTGACATCATACCTCTAAAGTTTGGAAGTACGTGTGGATTAAATGAAAAGAAAACTTCAGTTTTATTTGTTTTTTTTAGTTCCTGTTTTATCTCACAAATATGTCTATGGTTATTTGTATTATAGTTAAAAAAATTATAGTTTTCTGATTGTTTAATATTTTTTAAATCAAAATTTTTTCCTGCCCCACTATAACCTGATTTTGAATCAATTATGATGTTTTTATTCTTTATTAATTTATTACTTAATAAAGGTAAAAGAGGAATCAACACAGAAGTTGGATAACAACCAGGAACAGCAATATTTTTACTATTAATTAACTTTTCTTTATAAAATTCTGGAAGACCATAAACAAAATTATTTAATAAGTTTGGTGAAATATGATTATCTCCATAATTTTTTTTATAAATTGCATAATCATCTAATCTAAAATCAGCTGATAAATCTATGATTTGTATTTTATTATAATAAATCTTTACAAATTCATTTGAAATACCATGGGGTAGCGCAAGAAAAACTGTATCAACACTTTTATAATCAAAATCTTTATTTAATTGAGTTAGGGGAAGTTTTTTTTCAAGAATTAATTTTCCTGCTTTTTCAATAGAAGTATCAGTATTATTTTCAGAACCTAGAAAAACTATTTCTACATTAGGATGATTTGATAATATTTTTGTTAGTTCTAAACCAACATAGCCAGTCGAGCCAAGAATGGCTACTGATAATTTTTTTGACATATTTTTTATTATCTTTTAGAGAATTGGTAACTTCTTCTTGCCTTAGCTAGGCCAGATTTTTTTCTTTCTACAACTCTAGAGTCTCTTGTTATAAAACCAACTTTTTTTAATGCTGGTCTAAAAGATGAATCAAATAAACTCAATGCTTTGCTAATACCATGCCTTAAAGCCCCTGCTTGACCTGAAAGGCCACCACCTTTTACAGTTGCTAAAATTTCATAACTGCCATCTGCCTCAACAACATTCAAGGGTTGATTTACAATCATTTGAAGAACTGGTCTTGCAAAATATTTTTCAATTGATTTCCCATTTACAGAAATAGTTCCAGAACCACGTTTCAACCAAACTCTAGCTATTGAATTTTTTCTTTTTCCAGTAGCATAGGCTCTTTGTTTATTATCAAGTTTAGCTTCAGTATTATTTTCTATATTTTCCATAATTATCTTTTAGAATTTTTATTATTAAGTTTATTAAAATCAATTTTTAAAGGGTTTTGAGCTTCATGAGAATGATGCTCACCAGCAAAAATTTTACAATTTGATAATTGTTTTCTTCCTAAAGGGCCAGAAGGTATCATTCTTTTGATAGCTAGCTTGATAATTTCTTGAGATTTATTTTTACCCTTCATTTTATCTGGGGTAGTATCCTTGATACCACCAGGAAATCCAGTATGGCGGTAATAAATTTTATCTTTATTTTTTTTTCCAGTTAAAAAAACATGATCTGAATTAATAATTATTAAATTGTCTCCACAATCTTGGTTGGGAGTATAATTAGGTTTATTTTTGCCTCTTAGTAAATTTGCTGAATATGCAGCAAGTCTGCCTAAAACTAAATCTTTAGCATCAATTAATACCCAATTTTTTTTAATATCTTCCTTTTTCAAGCTAAAAGTTTTCATTGCGGTGCACTTACATATTGAACCAAATTTAGTCAATATAATTATAAAAAAAACCCTCCTAAAGGAGGGTTTTTAAAGAAATTATTAATTAAAACTTACGCAGTATCTTTAATTGCTAAATTCCAAATTATTAAACCAAATAAGATCTTATTAACAAAGTCTGCTAAATTATAAATCCAGTTTAATGTATTTGCATCAACTGATCCCATCATAAGGCCTAAAACATAACCTAAAGGATAAATTGCCCATCCAATAAGTACAATAAGTCTCATTGCATTAAATGCTGAAGATACTGATGCATTCTGAGATGCTGCTTGACTTGCTTCACCTCTAAAGATTTCCCATATAATTACTGCCCAACCGATCATTCCAATAATAAATCCTAGTAAAATTGAAATCATACCAGATTCACCAAGGTATCCACCAATTACCATTACAAGGGTACCAACTAAAAGTCTCCAGAATGATCCTCCAGATACTGCGGCACCAGCTGCAATCAGAATTAAGTAGAACTCCACCATTTGAAGTGGCACAGTCAGAACCCAATCAATATAACGATAAACAACAGGTGATTCTCCCATTGTTACCCAAAATTCTCTCATATACATGTAGTGAACAGCTGCTATAAAAGTAATTAAACCAGCTACTACCATTGAAGTTCTCCATTTTGCAGAAACTCTCATTCCTTCATAAAAAAAGAAAATTGTTGAAGCCCACATTGCAATCGATACGACCCAAAATGTAATACCTACAAAATCAGAACCACTTAAAAAACTATGATCCATAAAAAATACTCCTTATTTTTTTTATGAAAGCTTTATATGTAAAAAAAATAATTTTAAAATAGTAAAAATTGAGAATAATCAAAATAATCTATATAAAAAAAAATATTAACTAATTGAAAAATATATATTATTTTATTAACGACTTAAGATTTTTAGTAATTTTTCTTATTTTATTAAAATCCCCTTTGAAATTAGAAGAATCACTTTTTTCTTCGTCAATATTAAGTTTTTTATTTTTTTTATTTTTAGAAATAAATTTAGATGCCAGATCTAAAGTGTAATTCCTCTTACCATTCTCTTTCAGAATATTTTTTAGATTAGATATTCTTTTAATATGTGATTTATTAAAAAATCTTGTCCCGCCTTTGGTTCTAATAGACAAATCTTCAATTCTTAATTTATTCGTTTTTGGATCAATTGAATCCCAATGTCTTATTACATGCTCTTTAATATCAAGCATTTGAGATACTTCACGAATGCTATAATATTTTTTCTCACTTATCATTAAATTTATTAATGTAATTTAAAACATTTTTACTGGCTTTAAATGTAATTACATTACGCTCATCTATCATTACATTTTCTTTTGTTTTTGGATTACGACCCAACCTACTTTTTTTTCTTTTTATCTTGAAAGATCCAAAATTATGAATTTTAACATAACCATTGGTCTTTAATCCATCTATAATTATATCTATAATGTCATTAACAAAAATAACACAATCTTTTTTTGTAAGACCAAACTCATTATGTAAAGACTCCGCAATATCATCTCTTGTAAAGTTATTATTATCTAACATTTAATTTTTAATATTTAAAATTTTCTTTAATTTTTTTATTTAAATCATTTAATATAAAATGATAGCACTTATTAATAGCACATGAAAAAGCATATGGATTAGCATTTCCATGACTTTTAACTGAAATTCCATTTATACCTAAAAAAGTTGCACCATTGTATTCATCAGGATCAATTTGATTTTTAAAAATTTTTAAATCATTAGATAAAATTTTATATGCTAATTTATTTTTTAAAGACTTAGTATAAACATCTCTTAGATTAGATGTTATAAAACCTGATAACCCTTCTGCTGTTTTTAAAATTATATTTCCTGTATAACCATCTGATAATATAATATCACAAATACCATGTGTAATTTTATTAGGCTCAATAAAGCCAAGAAATTGGTTTTTTAAAAAACTTTTTGAAATCAAATCATGTGCTTCTTGAAGAAACTCAAGTCCTTTATTATTTTCAGTGCCTATATTTATTAAACCAATTTTAGGTTTTCTTTCAGGGTCTATTATTGAAAAATATGCATAACCCATTAAAGCAAATTGTAATAAATTCTCTGCAGTAACATATACATTGGCTCCTAAATCTAACATTAATGAATAAGATTTTTGATTTGGGATATTCGAACAAATTGCTGGTCTATTTACTCCCTCAATCATTCCAAGAATTAATCTTGATAAAATCATAAGTGCTGCTGTATTTCCAGCTGATATAAAACCTGAATCTATATTTTCTTTAACATATGTTAGCCCTTTAAACATACTGCTATTTTTTCTAGATCTAAGAATTGTATTAGTTTTATCTTCATCAGATATATTTTCTTCACAATTAACTAAATCAAAATTATTTAAATTTATTTTATGCTTTTTAATAGTTTCTAAAATTAAATCCTTATATCCAAACAGTTTAAGATTTACCTCAGGATGAGTGCGTGAAAATATCTCAGCACCTTTAATATTTTTAAAAGGGCTATCTTCTCCTCCCATTGCGTCTATAGCAATGGTTATTTGTCTTTTAGACATTTAATTATTATTTGTATCTGTTTTTTGCTTTAGTACCTGTCTACCGTTATACATTCCTGTTGAAAGATCTATTCTATGAGATAATCTAGGTTCTCCTGATTCCTTATCTTCAACTATATTTAATGACTTAATTGAATCATGAGATCTTCTCATGTTTCTTTTAGAAGGTGTTGTTTTTCTTTTAGGTACAGCCATATATAGCTTCCAAATATGGAATTTTATATATTTTGCAAGAATAAATTTAAAAAATCAGTAAATATTTTTTTATATATTTTCAGGATTTTTTTTAATTTTTTCATAAATTATCATTAATTCAGTTGCTAATTTACCTGTATTTTTATTATCAACAGTTTTAATGGAGTTGAGGAATTCAACAAATTTGTCTTTTTCATAATTATCAAGAATTTGATCAATTATTTTAATTCTGTAGTAAAATTTTTTTACATATTTTTTTACATATTTACCAATTGACATATCCCCAATACCAATTTCCCTTAAAGTTTTGTCCAAATCATTAATTAAATTATTAACTAATTCATTATTTATTTCCTTATATTTTGATGTATTTATGTTTTTAAATATTTTTAAATAAAAAATTAAAATAATAGAAATTATTTCAAATGATGAGTCAAAATTTACTTCATTAAGAAAATCATCTTTCGTTATTTCTTTTGATTTTAGAAGTATAGAAAGATAAACTTTATCAGCTATAATTTTATATTCATTTTCTTTTTTTTTAAAATATTGTAAGATCATTATAATGAGTTTTTTTAAGTTAATTTTATCAATTTTTTTAATATTTAATATATTAGGATGTGTTGAAAAAACAACTTATTCCGGAAAAATAATAACCTCAGAAGATTTATCAAATTTAAAAATTTCAAATAAAGATGAGCTTTTGCAGAAATTTGGACAACCTAGTTATATTGATAATATTCAAAATAAATTTTTTTATTATACCGAAATGGTAAAAAGTAAAAATTTTTTTAATCAAAAAGTTGAATATAGTTATTTATTTGTTTTTGAAATTGATGAATTTAACAAAATTATAGGTACTGAATCAATAAATTTATTAGAAAAAGATAATAACATATATCAAAAAAAAGAGACTAATAATAATATTATAAAAAAAGGATTCTTAGAAAAAGTTTTTGGGGGAGTTGGACCAAATAAATTGCCAAACTCCCCTTAATTCTATATCGCAATTGAAGCTAGAAGTAATAAAGCTACAATATTTGTTATTTTAATCATTGGGTTTACTGCTGGTCCAGCAGTATCTTTGTAAGGATCACCTACAGTATCTCCAGTTACAGCAGCTTTATGAGCCTCACTACCTTTTCCTCCATGATTACCATCTTCAATATATTTTTTTGCATTATCCCAAGCCCCTCCTCCTGCTGTCATACTTATAGCTACAAAAAGTCCTGTTATAATAACACCTAACAGAAGTGCACCTAAACAAGATAATGCAGCCGATTGACCAGCAATCAATAATATAACAAAGTATACTACTATTGGTGATAAGACTGGAAGCATAGAAGGAATTATCATTTCCCTGATTGCAGATTTTGTAAGAATATCTACACATTTACCATATTCTGGCTTGCCTGTACCTTCCATAATACCAGGTATTTCTTTGAATTGTCTTCTTACTTCAATAACTACAGAACTAGCAGCTCGACCTACAGCAGTCATGCTCATTGCTCCAAAAAGGAAGGGAAGTAATCCCCCAAGTAATAAACCTACGACGACATATGGATTAGAAAGATCAAATGAAACATCAACACCATATAGTGCGCTTGAAGGATCCTTAGCAAAATGTTCGAGATCTTCTGTATAAGCCGCAAATAAAACTAAAGCTCCTAATCCTGCTGAACCAATGGCATAACCTTTAGTTACGGCTTTAGTAGTATTACCAACTGAATCCAAAGCATCAGTAGTTTTTCTAACATTTTCGTCTAATTCTGACATCTCAGCTATTCCACCTGCGTTATCAGTAACTGGTCCATATGCATCAAGAGCAACAACCATACCTGCAAGGGCCAGCATAGTTGTAACAGCAATAGCTATCCCAAATAATCCAGCTAAAGAATGAGTTATAATTATACCTCCCACAATTATAATTGCTGGTAATGCTGTTGCTTCTAAACTTATTGCAAGACCTTGGATAACATTTGTACCATGTCCAGTTGTGGATGCTTTTGCAATACTTTGAACGGGTCTATAATTAGTTCCAGTATAATATTCAGTTACCCAAATAATTAAACCAGTAATAATTAAACCTAATAATCCACAATAAAAAAGTGACATACCTGTAAAAGACTTATCTTCAACAGTATAAATTGCATCTAAACTGATTACGTGATCGGTAATAAAATACAAAAGTACAGCAGATAAAATTGCTGAAACTGAAAAACCTTTATAAAGTGCAGACATTATATTTTCACTTTTGCCAAGTTTAACAAAATAAGTTCCGATGATGCTTGCCAAAGTACATACACCAGCTATAGCAAGTGGATACATCATCATTGCTGAAACATCAGCAAAGAATATCGAAGAAAGAACCATAGTTGCAACTACAGTTACTACATATGTTTCAAATAAATCTGCCGCCATACCAGCACAGTCTCCTACATTATCTCCTACATTATCTGCAATAACTGCTGGATTTCTTGGATCATCTTCTGGAATACCTGCTTCAACTTTACCAACAAGATCAGCTCCAACATCAGCACCTTTTGTAAAAATACCACCTCCCAATCTTGCAAAAATTGAAATGAGCGAAGCTCCAAAGCCTAATGAAACTAAAGGTGCTACTATTTCTCTTCCAGGGAATTGACCGGAATTATTTAAAACAAAATAGTAAAGTGCTATTGATAATAATGCAAAACCAGCAACTAACATGCCTGTAACTGCTCCTGCTTTAAAAGAGACGGATAGACCTTCTGCTAAGCTAGAGCTAGCTGCTTGCGTAGTTCTAACATTTGACCTTACAGAAATATTCATTCCTACATAACCAGCTGCACCAGAGAATACTGCTCCTATTAAAAAACCAACACCTGAAGATAAACCGAATACAATCCATATAAGGATAAATATAACAATGCCAACTATTCCTATAGTCATATATTGTCTGTTTAAATATGCTCTTGCCCCTTCTTGAATTGCATTAGCAATTTCAACCATTTTTTCGTTACCAGTACTTAATGATAAAATTTGTCTAGATGTAATTAAGCCGTATAAAACTGCAGCTAAACCACATAATAATATAAAGATTTGCATAATTGTCATTGTAAGTATTCTCCTTGAATTTTTTGGGTGATATGTCAGAATATGTATGAAAAATCAAGATTTTAGCAAAAATGATCAAAACTATTGATATTTTTGATTAACTTCAAAGAATCATCAAAAATTCCCTTTTTATTAATTATAGATCCAATCTTTGATAATTTTATATTATTTTTTTTTGATAAACTTATTAACTTATATCTGTATTTTTTTTTAGAAGTAAATAATAACTCATAATCATCACCCCAACCTAAAATCTCCTCAAAATTAATTAATGATTTGTTATTCATAAGAATTTTTTTCAATTTACTAGAAATTGGTATTGATTTTTTAATTATTTTAGCTCCATATTTTTTATTCAAAATCTTATTTAAATCACCAAAAAGACCGTCAGATACATCTATAGCAGAATTAATAAACTTAGATGCTACATAACCGAACATGCAAGGACTAGGATAAAGATAGTCCTTTTTAAAGCTATAAATTTTCTCTTGATCAATTTTGAGATTTGGATTTGTTAATAGTCTATAACCAATATAAGAATTACCTAAATTTCCTGTTATCCAAATATCATCTCCTAATTGGCATTTATTTTGTGATAAAATATTTTTTAATTTAGCATATCCAAAAAAAGTAGCAGTAATACTAATTTCTTTTGATTTAGAAATATCTCCACCTAATAAATAAATTTTATATTTTTTTTGTAATTTACATAATTTATTTGTAAATTTTTTTAACCAACTAGAATTTATTTTAGAACTAATTGAAATATTCAAAGTATAAAATTTTTGTAAAGAACCCATCGAAGATAAATCAGATAAATTTACACAAAAAATTTTTTGAGCTATAGATTCTGGAGGATCGGCAGAAAAAAAATCAACATTTTCAACAATAGTATCTGTAGTTACTACAGTTTTATAATTTTTTGGAACATTTATATAAGCGCCATCATTATCAAAATTATATGTTCCTAATTTTTTAAAATTTAGCCTTTTAAAATATTTATCAATAATATTTTTCTCTGATAGTATTTGCTTAGATGATGTTTTTTTCATTAATATATTGATCTGCTATTGCATTTATCATACCAAGCTCTTTTTTTGGAATAAGCATTTTAGAGATGTTAAAATAATCATTTAGCAAAATTTTAATTTTTTCTTTTTTTGTAATTTCAAGTTCAGATAAAATAGATAAAATAATTGCCTTATTAATAATATCCCATTTTTCAAATTTTCTATTAAATTTAATTAAATTATTAATTATATGTGCAAAATCATTTTTTTTTATAAATTCATTGTAATTTGAAGTAAGTTTTTTAAAATAATTTTTATTAAAATTAATTGATGTCTGATTATTTTGTCCAATAGAAGAAACCGAAAGTTTATAAAAATAGTTTTCAAAATCATTAATATTTTCATCAATTGAACTATTAGAGAACAATGAGGAAAATATAAATTGAATAAATGCAAGTCTAGTTTCAGTTTTTATTTTATTTTGCATTAGTTTTATAAAAGATTAATGCAGGCTTTTGCAGCTTCTTTACCTTTATTTTTTTTTCTTATATCGCTTCTTATATTTGCTTGTTTAATATTTTCACAAGTTAAAATACCAAAACCTATAGGTTTTAGAAATTCATTAGATATATCCATAATTTTTCTAGCACACTCATTTGCAATTAAATTAAAATGATAAGTCTCACCACGAATCACACAACCTAGAGCTATAAATCCCTTATATTTTTTTATATTTTTTTTAATTATAAAGGGGATTTCAAAACAACCTGGTGCATAAACTATATCATAATCAATGTCAGATAATTTTAATTCCTGAATTGAACCTTTTAATAAATTATTTCCAATTTCTTCATAATAATTTGAAATTACAATTAAAATTTTATTATTTTTCATATTTTTAGTTGATTAATTATTTGTATATCAAAACCATCTAAAGCTATAATTTTTTTATTTGAATTTGAAAGTAATATTATTTTTTTAATCCCGATTTCTTTTAAAATTTGTGCACCTACACCATATTCACGAAGTTCTAATTTATTATTTTGTTCTTTTCTTTGATCAAAAGATTTTAGAATATTAGGAGCAATATTATTATTTATTAATACTATTGCACCAGATCCATTTTTTTCAATTATTTCAAATGAATGATTTATTTCATCACCAAAAATATTTTTTTCAGCAAATATATCTTTTTCAATATTTAATTTATGCATTCTTACTGGATAAGAATTTTCTAATGAGCTAATATTTTTAACTAACGCGTAATGCTTTTCTTTTGATAGAGTATTTTCAAATATTTTTAAAATAAAATTTTTTCCTTTATCACTTTCGAAAGGTCGTTCAGATACTTGATTAATAATTTTGCTATATTTTAATCTATATTTTATTAAATCAGAGACTGTGCCAACTTTTAGTTTGTGTAATTTAGCAAATTTTAAAATTTCTGGTAATCTTGCCATACTTCCATCATCACTCATGATTTCACAAATTACACCTGATGGATTCAAACCTGCTAACTTTGAAATATCTACTGCTGCCTCAGTATGACCAGCTCTAACAAGAACTCCGCCATCCCATGCCATTAATGGAAATACATGACCAGGTGACACAAGATCACTTTTCTTCCTATTATGGTTTATTGCAACTGATATAGTATGAGAACGATCAGCTGCAGAAATTCCAGTTGTTACTCCATCCTTAGCTTCAATAGATACTGTGAATGCTGTTAAATCATTTTTTTGATTATTTGGATTCATCAAAGGTAATTCTAATTCCTCTATTCTTTGTTTTGTCATAGACAAACAAATTAAACCTCGGCCATATTTTGCCATAAAATTAATTGCATCTGGAGTAGACATTTGCGCAGGTATAATAAGATCTCCTTCATTTTCTCTATTAGGGTCATCAACAAGAATATACATTTTCCCATTTCTAGCCTCATCTATTATCTCTTCTATTGGAGAAATATTTATTTTATCATTTATTTTATTCATTTATAAAAGTCTTTTAGTAAATCTTGCTAAATAATCAAACTCAACATTAACAATATCATTAAGTTTTAAATATTTTAAATTTGTATTTTCAAAAGTATGAGGAATAATAGAAATTGAAAAAAATTTATTCTCTACTTTTGCAATTGTCAAAGATATGCCATTTATACAAATTGAAGCTTTTTCAACAATAAATCTAGAATCTTGATTATTAAAATTTTCAAAATAAAATTCCCAACTATTTTTTAGCTCATTAATTTTATTTATCTTAGTTGTTCGATCAATATGACCATAAACAAAGTGTCCTGAAATTTCTTCACCAATTTTCAAAGATTTTTCTATATTAATTTTAATTATTTTATTAAAAAGATTTGGTGAGAAATTTGTTCGATATTGAGTTTCTTCACCTAGGTTGACTTTAAATAAAAAATTTTCATCAATATGCTTAATATCTGTAACTGTTAAGCAAACACCATTACAAGCAATAGATGAGCCAATCTTACATTCATTAAGATCAAGTGGGGTTGAAATTTCCAATTCTCCATCAGAAAAATTAACAATCTCACCTAAATTTTGAATTATTCCTGTAAACATTTATCTTGTTTCGTACCTTAAATATAAATTATCATTAAATTCATTTTTTTCTAATAATTTTTTTTTTATATTATTTAATTGATTCCCTTTAATCAAAGGTATTCCTTTTTCACCTATGATTATAGGAGCTTTGTATAAATGAATTTCATCAACTAATTTTTTCTTTATTAAATTTGCAAAAAAAATACCTCCAGCCTCAACCATTAAATCAGAAATTTTCAATTTATATAAAATAGAAAAAACTTTATTTAAATTAATTTCATTATTTTTGATCTTCATTTTAATAATTTCACAACCTAATTGTTTTAATTTTAGTGATTTAGAATTATTCATACTTGTAAAAATTATAACTCTTTTATCATGAATGTTATTTAAGATTCTAGAATTTAAAGGAATTTTTAAATCTTTATCTACTACTATCACATTAAGATTTTTAAGAATTTTATTTTTTTTTCTAACAGTAAATCTTGGATTATCTTTTATAATAGTTTTTGAAGTAGTTAAAATTGCCTGACTTAAATTTCTTAAATTATGTGCATGTTGTCTGCTTTTAGAATTAGAAATCCATTTACTTTTATAATTACCCCAAGCTATTTTCTCATCGTTAGAAATTGCCATTTTAACTTTAGTGAAAGGTTTTTTTTTCTTAATACTTCTAAAAAAAAATTTATTTATATTTAGTGTTTGATCTTTTTTTATTCCTGTTATTACTTTAATCTTATTTCTTTTAAGTTTATTTATACTTTTATTTTTTGTCCTTGGATCTTGATCTACACACGAAATAAAAATTTCTTTGATTCCTGATCTTAAGATTTGATCTGTACAAGATCCATTTCTTGAGCTGTGAAAACATGGTTCAAGAGTAACATACATTGTGGCTTTATTTGCTTTTTTACCAGCTTTTTTCAATGCTATTTCTTCAGCATGCGGTCTCCCAGTACTACTTGTTACAGCTTTTGAAATAATTTTATTATTCTTACAAACTATGCAGCCTACTGTGGGGTTAGGAAATGTTTTACCTAAATTTTTTAATGCCATATCATGAGCTTGATTAATAAATTTTAGATGATTCATCTTCAATTTAAGATTTATTTATCTTCTAAATTACCTAAAAAATCTTCAAAATCTTTAACTTCTCTGAAATTTTTATATACTGATGCAAATCTTACATATGCGACTTGGTCAAGTATAGATAATGCTTCCATTATATACTGACCAATAAGATTTGTTTTTATTTCTCCCTCGCCTGAATTTTCTAGCTTTCTAACAATAGCGTTTACAATTTTTTCAATTTTTTCAGTATCAATATTTCTTTTACGTAGTGCCAAAGATAAAGATCTATACATTTTATCTCTATCAAAAGATTCTTTTTTTCCATTACCTTTAAGTACTATAAGATCTCTTAATTGAATTCTCTCAAATGTAGTAAATCTAGATCCACATTGTTCACATATACGTCTGCGCCTTATAGCTGTGTTATCTTCTGTTGGTCTTGAGTCTTTAACTTGTGAATCTTCATTACTACAAAAAGGACATCTCATTAAAAAGCCTCATTATAAATTGGATATTTTTTACACATATTAATAACTTTTTCATTCATAGATGAAATAAATTGCTTTTGATTATGATCATTTTGATTAATATTTTCAAGCACTTCTGAAATCATATTACCAATTTGAGCAAAATCTTGCTGATTAAATCCTCTGGATGTTGCTGCAGCTGTTCCAAATCTTAAACCACTTGTAATTTTAGGGGGATTAGGATCATAAGGAATTGCATTTTTGTTACAAGCAATACCAACTTCTTCCAAAATTTTTTCAGCTTTATCACCAGTTACATTTTTTGGTGTCAAATCTAGCCATACAATATGAGAGTCTGTTCCTCCCGTGACCACTTTAAAGCCATTATTTACTAATGAAGATGCTAATTCTTTCGCGTTAGCTATAACCTTAATTATATAATCTTCAAACTCTGGCTTCAATGCCTCTCCAAAAGTTACAGCTTTTGCAGCCATTACATGCATAAGGGGGCCGCCTTGCAAACCAGGGAATACTGCACTATTAATTTTTTTAATAATAGTTTCATCATTTGTTAAAATCATAGCGCTTCTTGCTCCTCTTAAAGTTTTATGTGTTGTAGAAGTTACTATATGCGCATGTTCAATTGGACTAGGATATTGCTTACCAGCTATTAAACCAGAATAATGAGCCATATCAACTAAGAAATATGCTCCAACCTTATCTGAAATATCTCTAAACTTTTTCCAATCTATAATTCTTGGATAAGCAGATGCACCTGCAATTATTAATTTTGGTTTATGCTCAATGGCTAATGCTTCAACTTCATCGTAATCTATTAAATCTTTGTCATTTCCATCTTTTTTAACTCCGTATTGAATTGGATTAAACCATTTTCCGGATAAATTAGGTTTTGCTCCATGGGTTAAATGTCCTCCAGAAGCTAATGACATACCAAGAATAGTATCATGTGGTTGCAAAAGAGCTAAAAATACTGCTTGATTAGCCTGCGCACCACTATGTGGTTGAAGATTTGCATATTTGCAATTGTAAAGTTTTTTTACTCTTTCTAAAGCAATGTTCTCTGCCTGATCAACAAACTCACAACCTCCATAATATCTATTACCAGGATATCCTTCTGCATACTTATTTGTCATTACTGAGCCTTGTGAATTTAAAACAGCTCTTGAAGTAATATTTTCTGAAGCTATTAATTCTATTTGATTTTGCTGCCTTTCAAGTTCTTTTTTTAATGTTGCATAAACCTCAGGGTCAGCTAACTTAACATTTTCATTGAAAAAATTTGAATTCATATTTTGTCTATCCTTTTTTGGTGTCTACCTGCTTCAAATTCACTATCTATAAAACTTTCTACACAATCCATTGCATCTTTTTCTTCCATAAACCTTCCAGGTAATACCAATACATTAGCATTGTTATGCTGTCTAATTAATCTTGCGATTTCAGGATTATTAACAAGGCCTGCTCTTATACCTTTTTTCCTATTTGCAGCTATACTCATACCTACGCCTGTGCCACAAATTAAAATTCCCAAGCTACCATCATGATCT
Organism: uncultured Alphaproteobacteria bacterium; assembly: GCA_902586695.1. Taxonomy (GTDB): domain Bacteria; phylum Pseudomonadota; class Alphaproteobacteria; order HIMB59; genus CACPNW01. Next base: position 23,535 of record CACIIL010000012.1, read on the forward strand.
AATACCTCTTTAGTTAATTTTTCAGCAAAATCAGGATAGTCAACACTATGATTAGAATTTGTGCCTAAATCAATGAAATTAGAAAAATGATTATGTAACTTAGATTTCATATCAAAACCGGCATGATCAGAAGCAATAAAAATTTTCTTTTTCATATTTGTATTAATTATCATTCCCTTATAATAAAATAGTGATATTGCATACCTCTCTATGATAAAAAATAACTGGTTTGACCCTTTTTTTGTTCAAGAAAATTTGTCTGAAGAAGAGAAATTGATACAAAATAATGTAAGGAGCTTTGCTGATAATATTTTGAGGCCTAAAGTCGTTGAAAATAACAGAAATCATCATTTTGAAAGAGAGCTATACAAAGAATTTGGGAAATTAGGAATACTGGGCTCAACAACTAACAGTCATGGAGGTGCAGGTGCTTCAAGTACCGCTTATGGATTATCTGCTTATGAAATTGAAAAAGTTGATAGTAGCTATCGTTCATCCATTTCTGTTCAATCATCATTAGTAATTCATCCTATTTATAATTTTGGTTCAGATGAACAAAAAGATAAATATCTCCCTGAATTAATTTCAGGTCATAAAATTGGATGTTTTGGTTTAACAGAAAGTGAGGCTGGGTCAGATCCTTCTTCAATGAAAACAACTTATAAAAAAGATAAAGATGGTTATATATTAAATGGTAGTAAAAATTGGATTACTAACTCAAGTATAGCCGATATTTTTATAGTATGGGCACTAAATGAAAATCTTGAGACTCATTCAGTAAAAGGTTTTATTTTAGAAAAGAATACAAAAGGATTAACTGTTAGCCCTATAAATAATAAAACAAGTCTCAAAATAAGCCCAACTGGTCAGATTTTATTGGAGAATGTTTTTATTCCTAAGTCTAATTGTTTACAAAATACAAATGGATGGAGTTCAGTTTTTAGCTGCTTAAATAAAGCAAGGTTTGGAATAAGTTGGGGGGTTCTTGGTGCGGCAACAGAATGTTGGTTAATTTCAAAAGAATATGTTGAGAATAGAATTATGTTTAAAAAACCATTAGCAGCCAATCAACTTATTCAAAAAAAATTAGCTGACATGCAAACAGAAGTAAATCTTGGACTATCATCATGTCTTTTAACATCAAAAGCAATGGATGAAGGCAAAAATATAATTAATGCAATATCAATTCTAAAAAGGAATAATTGTAAAAAATCATTAGATATAGTTAGGGATTGTCGTGATATGCTGGGAGCAAATGGTTTAATTGAAGAATATCATATTATGAGACATCTAGTTAACTTAGAAACAGTTAAAACATATGAGGGTGCTGAAAATATCCATTCTTTAATTTTGGGGAAAAATCAAACTGGCATAGCTAGTTTTTAATAAAAAAAACAACAAGTAATACAAAAAATCTACCTTTTTTAATAATAACGTGTAGGATTTAAATTATAAATATTCACAATTTGGGAGGATATATGAAAAAAAATTTTAAAAGACGTGACTTTATAAAGAAGGCGGGTGTAGCTGCTGCTGCTGCTACTGCTGTATCTTCTTTTCCTGCTCCGGCTATAGCAGCTGATAGGATTGAAGTTAACTGTGTTGCAACTTGGGGCAGAGGTTATCCTGGTTTAGGCACAGGGGGTGAAGCAGTTTCACAAAGAATATCTGATTTAAGTGATGGAAGAATTGTTGTAAATCATTATGCAGGTGGAGAACGTGTTGGTCCTTTGGATGTATTTACTGAAGTGAGTTCAGGAAATGCTCAAATGTACAATAGTGCAGATTATTATTGGGTAGGACAACATCCAGGTTGGGGGTTCTTTGCTGCAGTTCCTTTTGGACTAATTTCAACAGAAATAAATGGTTGGATTAGACATGGCGGTGGTCAAGAACTTTGGGATGAACTTGCTGATGGTTTTGGACTTAAAAACTTTATGGCAGGAAACTCTGGTGTTCAAATGGGTGGATGGTTTAATAAAGAAATTAACTCTGCAGATGACTTCAAAGGTTTAAAAATGAGAATGCCTGGATTAGGCGGAATGATGGTTACAAAACTTGGTGCTTCAGTAGTTGGTATGCCTGGTGGTCAAATTTATGAAAACCTAGTAAATGGAACTATTGATGCATGTGAATGGGTTGGACCTTGGAATGATGAAAGATCTAGATTCTATGAAGCGGCTAAATACTATTATTGGCCAGGTATGCATGAACCAGGAACATTAATTACTCTTGGTTGTAACAAGTCTTGGTTAACAAGTCTTTCTAAAACTGATCAAATGATTATTGAACATGCTGCTACAGTTCAAAATGAAATGATGGTTACTGAATATAACGCAAATAATGGTGCGGCACTTCAAAGACTAATAAATGATCATGGTGTTGAGCTCAGAGAATTCAATGATGATGTTATTGATGCTATGGGTGAAGCTTCAGAAGAATTATATGCAGAATTAGCTGAAGGTAACGAACTTACTGGACGTATTCTTGATAGTTTTTTGAAAGCTAGAAGTGACATTGGCAACTGGTTAAAAATTGCAGACCACGGATATACTGCTCAAAGACGTAGAGTATTAGAAGGTTAATTTTTTTTCTTGAGTGGGGAGCTTTTCCCCACTCTTTTTTTTATGAACACATTTAATTTCGCTAAGATATTTTCTATAACTATTGTATTATTTGTTTTTGCTTTTTTAATTAATAATTATCTTACATTTGGAGGAAATTGGCCCGGAGCCTTATCTATTAATAATGATGTAAATATCTATTCCTCTATTCAGATTTCGTTATATATTTTTGCATTTTTTTTTCCTTTTTTTTTAGTTTATTTCTATAAAAAAGAAATTGGCTTAATAACAATTGCTGATTTTTTTGATAATACTAATAGTTATATTGTTAGATTTGCTTTTTGGGCGGTATTTATTATAGGAATCGTTGATGCAGTGATTTCTCTTCTTATAATTGAAGGTTTTATTGAGCATTTTTTTGGAAAAAGTTGGAATGTTAAATTATCAAATAATTCTTTTAGAGCGCCATACGTTCATTTTCCTCTTTTATTAGTTGCATTAATACTAGGTTATTTTTTTAAATCTATTAACTTTTTCTGGTTAGCTTTTCTTGTTGTACTGGCTGAATTTCAGATTGTTTTATTAAGGTTTGTATTTTCATACGAACAAACTCTCATGAGTGATCTTGTAAGATTTTGGTATGGCAGTCTATTTCTTTTTGCGAGTTATTATACATTAATAAAGGATGGTCATGTTAGAGTAGATGTACTTTATACTAATTTTACTGAAAAAAATAAAGCTTTAGTAAATTTATTTGGAAGTCTTATTTTAGGTATACCGTTATGTTTAACAATTTTTTTAAAAGGCATGTCATGTAAACAGTGTGTTTTAAATCAACCGATAATGAATTTTGAAACTTCCCAAAGCACACAAGGAATGAATATAAAATATTTAATGGCTGGATTTTTAATCATATTTGCTCTGACTATGCTAATACAATTTGTTGTTTATTTCTTAAGAAATTTAGAAATTATAAAAAGAAAATAAATTTATGGAATTATTTTTTCTTTTCTTATTAATTTTTTTAATGGCCCTTGCACTTGCTTCTGGATATCCTTTAGCATTTGCACTTCCTGGTTCTGCTATTATTTCAATCCTTATCGCTGGTTTTGCAGGTTATTTGTTTGAAGGAAATGCAAATGAATATTTTATTTCTGATGGACCTTTTCAATGGCTAAATGCAGGAATAACAAATTTTAGAGGAGTTTATTGGGAAGTTGAAAGAGATACACTGATAGCAATACCATTATTTATCTTTATGGGTATAATGCTAGAAAAATCTAAAATTGCTGAAGATTTATTAATCAGTATGGGTCAATTATTTGGACCAATGCCAGGCGGGTTAGGTATATCAGTAATTTTCGTAGGAGCGCTTTTGGCAGCAACCACTGGAATTGTTGGAGCTACTGTAGTTGCAATGGGTCTTATTTCTCTTCCTGCTATGATGAAAAATAACTACAACAAATCCCTAGCTTCTGGGATTGTATGTTCTTCTGGAACATTAGGTCAAATTATTCCACCTTCGATAGTATTAATAATTTTATCTGATCAATTAGCAACAGCATCAGATGCTGCTGATAATTTAAGAATGATGGATTTTAAAAACACTACTGGATCAATGAACATGCCTAGTCAGTTTAGCGTTGAATCAGTAAGTGCTGGAAATATGTTCTTAGGTGCTTTTTTGCCAGGTTTAGTTTTAGTGTCACTATATATGCTTTATATTTTATTTATAGGTGTTTTCAAAAAAGAATTAGTTCCACCAGTAAGGTATGAAGGTATTTATAATATAGTTTTTTTTAGGAAAGTTTTATTATCTTTAGTGCCTCCCTTAGCTCTTATTTTTGTTGTATTAGGATCAATATTATTGGGAGTGGCAACTGTCAATCAGGCTGGTGCAATTGGTGCCGTTGGCGCTGGCATTATGGGTAGTTACAGACTTTATGATGGAAGAAAACATAAATATACACCTGCAATAGTGTCTATTATTTCATTAATTATTATTGTTATTTTAGTTAGAAATTTTAATCTTAATATAAAAACTATTAGTAATTCTGTTGATCTTAACGCAATATTAATAGCATCTGTAGCTGTAATTTTTTTAATATTTGGAGTAGCCTGGAGTTTCTATCGTACTTTTAAAATAAATAATGTTCTTAAAAACGTAATGATAGAAACAAGTTTAACTACATCAATGGTTTTTATTATTTTAATTGGAGCTGCTATGCTCACAGCAGCTTTTAGAGGTTTCGGAGGTGAGGAGATTGTTAAGGATTTTTTAACAGGATTGCCAGGTGGTTTTTGGACGCAGTTTATAGTAGTTATGGCAGTAATATTTGTATTAGGATTTTTTTTAGATTTTATTGAAATTGCAATTGTGGTTGTTCCAATTGTTGCACCTATACTTTTAGCTGAAACTTCTGCCAATGTTACAGCTGTATGGTTAGGAGTAATGATTGCAGTCAATATGCAAACTTCATTTTTAACTCCACCTTTTGGTTTTTCTTTATTTTATTTAAGAGGTGTTGCACCTAAATCAATTAAAACTACAGAAATTTGGAAAGGTGCTAGTGTTTTTATTTTTTTACAACTTGTAGGACTAGGAATAGTCGGATATTTCCCTCAATTAGTAAATTATTTACCTTTAAGATCTTACTACTCATCAGAGGTTTCTCCTCCTCCTTTAAATCCTAAATTACAAGATTGTTTATTAGATTATACCTATGCAAAATATAATGAAAACTTTGATAAATCAATTATGATTGTTGATACAATTAATTCTCAAAATTTAAATTTCATTCCAAATAATTATTTTGATAAATTTGAAGATTCTTTAATTGGAATTAATTTATCAAAGGACCTATTAGAAGAAATAAAAATTTCTGAAAATGAATTTAATCAATTTTCTTCGAATTATAAAAAATTACATATGAAGGTTA
>CACIIL010000013.1 GCA_902586695.1 uncultured Alphaproteobacteria bacterium
TAGATTTTATCAAGACGTTCTTCCAAATTTATCAATTCTAAAAGCTCTTGCTTTTGTGCCAAAGATATACTTAAATTTACTGAAACTAAATCTGATAATTTATTAGGATCATTTATAGATTTTAAATTATTATTAAGATCAGATGAAAGTTTTTTATTAACTTTTACATATTCTTCAAATTGCTCAATAACTACTTTTGTTAGAGCTTTAATTTTTGAATTAAATTTAGTTTTTTTATTTTCCAATTTTATGTTTGCACTTAAGAAATCTTTAGTGATATCAATTGAATTTAACTTTGCCCTTTCTATACCTTCAACTAGAACTTTAATTGTACCGTCAGGTAATTTTAAAAGTTGAAGAACTTTTGCTATTGTGCCGTATTTATATAGATTATCAAAATTAGGGTTATCAACCTCAGAATCTTTTTGAGTAATTAGTAATATTTTTTTATCCGCAGTCATCACATTATTAAGGGCATTAACTGATTGTTTTCTGCCAACAAATAATGGTGCAACCATTCCTGGAAAAACTACTATATCCCTGAGAGGTAGAACTGGTAAAAGTTTAATTTTCATAATTGATATATATGAAATGATGACATTTAATTTAAAATCAAGACTTATTAGCTATTATTTTTTGATTTGTCTGTTTATTTGAATAAATCATCAGTGGTTCCGATTTTTTTGAAACTACCTCCTTATTTATAACAATTTTTTCTAAATCTTTTCTATCTGGAGAGTGAAACATTAAATCAATTAATAACTTTTCAATTATTGATCTTAAACCTCTTGCACCTGTATTTTGTTCAATAGCTAATTGTGCTATTTCTTTAAGAGCCTCATTTTTTATATCTAACTTAATGCCATCCATTTTAAATAATGAACCATATTGTTTCAATAATGCATTTTTTGGTACTTGCATAATTTTTATCAACATATCTTCATCTAATTCTTGAAGAGTTGCTATAACTGGTAATCTTCCAATAAATTCAGGAATCATACCAAATTTCAACAAATCCTGATTTTCTAAGAAGATTAAAGAATCTCCAACTGACTTTTCATCAATTTCAGAAATTGTAGAATTAAAACCTATTGAAGAACCTTTTATTCTATTATTTATAAAATTTTCTAATCCAGAAAATGCTCCCCCACAAATAAATAATATATTTGATGTATCAACATGTAAAAATTCTTGCTGAGGATGTTTTCTTCCACCTTGTGGTGGAACACTAGCTATTGTACCCTCCATTATTTTCAAAAGGGCTTGTTGAACACCTTCACCCGAGACATCTCTAGTGATTGAAGGATTATCACTTTTTCTGCTAATTTTGTCAATTTCATCAATGTAAACTATTCCTTTCTGAGCTCTCTCAACATTATAATCAGAAGCCTGTAAAAGTTTTAAAATTATATTTTCCACATCCTCACCAACATATCCAGCTTCAGTTAAGCTAGTTGCATCAGCAACTGTAAATGGAACGTCAAGAATTTTTGCTAAAGTTTGAGCTAATAAAGTCTTGCCAGTACCAGTAGGGCCGACCAAAAGAATATTAGATTTAGAAATTTCGACATCATCAAAACTAGAGTGAGCCAACCTTTTGTAATGATTATAAACAGCTACAGATAGTATTTTTTTTGCATTATTTTGACCTATAACAAAATCATCTAAAAATTTTTTTATTTCTGTGGGTTTTGGAGTATCTTTTTTTAATTTTGATTTACTATTTTTTGTATCTTCTTTTATTATGTCCATACATAATTCTACACACTCATCACATACAAAAACAGTTGGACCTGCTATTAGTTTTTTTACCTCCTTTTGACTTTTTCCACAAAAGGAACAAAACAAAGACTCTTTTTCATCTTTCTTTGTCATTATTTTTTTCTATTCTCCACAATCTTATCAATCAAACCAAATTTTATTGCTTCTTCTGGTGAAAAATATTTATCTCTCTCCATAATTTTTTCTACATCTTCAATTTTATTTCCAGTATGTTTAGCATATATTTGATTTAATTTTTCTTTCGTTTTTTTTATTTCATTAGTTTGAATCTCAATATCAGTAACTTGACCTTGATATCCTCCACTTGGTTGATGAACCATAATTCTTGAATTTGGTAATGAGAATCTCATATCTTTTGAACCTGCAGTAAGTAATAAAGATCCTGCAGATGCAGCTTGTCCTACACATATTGTCATGATTTCAGATGAAATGTATTGCATCGTATCATAAATGGCAAGTCCTGACCAAACAATACCTCCTGGTGAATTAATATAAAATGAAATTTCCTTTTTTGGATTCTCTGACTCTAAAAATAATAATTGCGCGCAAATTAAACTTGCTGTGTTATCATCTATTGGTCCAGTTAAAAAAATTATTCTTTCTTTCAACAATCTTGAATAAATATCATAAGCTCTCTCACCTCGAGATGATTGCTCTACAACCATCGGAATCAAATTATTTGTAATATTTTCAATATTTTTCATTATTTATCCCTTTTTAACGTCGAAAGTTTTTTTCTCAAGTTTTTCATAATCATCTTTACTTACAATTATCTTATTTACATTTGCGGCTGAAATGACAGTTTCTATGACTTTTTCTTCTAAAATCGGTCCTCTTACTGTATCTATAGCAGAAGGATTTTTTTTGAAATATTCAATTATTTGCTTTTCTTGGCCAGGATATTGAGAGGCATACGCCATCATTCCATTAGATATTTCTTTTTCATCGACAGTTATTTTACTCTCTTTGGCAATATATTGAAGGAGAATTGCCAGCTTTACCCTTCTTTCTGAAATTTTTTCATATCTTTTTTTTAATTGATCATCACTTAATTTTTTATCATCCTCATCTAATTTTCCATCTTTTTTTGCATGCTCAAGTCTATGCCAAATATCATGAAATTCTTGATCTAATATACCTTGGGGTAAATCAAATTTGTGCTCTTTATCCAATGTATCCATAAGTTCTTTTTTTTCTATCTGTTTTAATCCACTTTCAAACTGTGATTTCAAATTAATTTCTAGATTTTTTTCTAGCTCTTCTTCACTTTTTAAATTATTTTTTTCTAAAAATTCTTTATCAACTTTAAAAGGTACAGGTTCCTCAATTTCAATAACTTCAATTTCGAAATCAATCATTTTTTTTTCATTTAATTTTAGTGATTTTGATACATCAAGTTTTATTTTTTTCTTTTGACCTTTTTTTAATTTTTTTTCTTTTATTTTTAAACCGATGTCAGGTAAAATTTGGTACTCAGAGTCGATAATGATTGGGAGGTTTTTTTGTGTTTTTAAAAAATCAGGAACAGCCTCATCATTAGAAGAAAGATTTATTAATATTTTATCAGAATTTTTAACTTCTCTATTATTTGAAATCTTAGAGTATTTTTTTTGAGAATTAAGAAAATCATTGTAATTTTTTTCTATAATTGATTTATCTAATTTAATTTCATATTTATTTACATTAAGCTGTTTAAAATCCTTAAGCTTAATTTCTGGCTCAAGATCAATTTTAATTTCAACCTCTATTGGTTGATTTTTTTCATATTTTTTTAAATTTATTTTAGGTTGAGTAAATGGTTTGAGGTTTTTTTTATCAAGTAAATCTTTTGTTTTAGTTTGTACCAAATTCTCAACTGCTTCAGAAAGTACATTACTTTCATATTTTTTTCTAACGATATTTGCAGGAGCTTTTCCTTTTCTAAATCCAGGTATTGATACTGTTGGTATAATTTCATTTATTTTTAATTCAATAATCTGATTTATTTCCTCATATGGAATTTTTAATTCGTACTCTTTATATAAAGTGCCTGATTTAATTTCTTTTATTGACATCAAATTACCTCATTAAAATATAATGGTAGGCCGAAAAGGACTTGAACCTTCACACCTCGCGGCACTAGAACCTAAATCTAGCGTGTCTACCAATTCCACCATCGGCCCATTATTCAGCCGCTTTTATGATGATTATAATAAAAAACAATAGTGAATTTAAATAAAAATGGTTTTTTTAAAATTTGGGGCGAACGATGGGATTCGAACCCACGACATCGGCCACCACAAGGCCGCGCTCTAACCAACTGAGCTACGTTCGCCATTTTATTGATAAAATAAAGTTTTATTAATAAAATTTATTGGCTATACCAAAATAATGAAAGTTTCAAAAAAAATAATTAATTTAGAGACAGAATCAGCTTTTGCCATACTAGCTAAAGCAACAAAACTTATTTCAGAAGGCAAGGATATTATCAATCTAGGTATAGGACAACCAGATTTTCCAACGCCATCAAATATACAAGAAGCTGCAATAAAAGCCATTAAAGATGGGCATCATGGATACACACCGTCAAATGGAATCCTGCCTTTGCGAGAAGCGGTATCTGAAAAAATTAATCAAGATTATAAAGTTAATGTTAACCCAGATCAAATTTTAATCACACCAGGAGGTAAGCCAACTATTTTTTATTCATGTCTTATTTTAGGAGGAGAGGAGAATGAAATAATTTATCCTGATCCAGGATTTCCAATTTATCGTTCGATGATCAATTTTAGTGGCGCTAGAGGTATTCCTCTAAAACTTGCTGAAGAGGATAATTTTGAAATTAATATTGAAAAGTTAGAGCAACTAATAACAAATAAAACTAGCCTAATTATTATTAATAATCCTAATAACCCAACAGGTTCATTTATGAATGAATTTAAAATAGAAAAACTAGTTAAAATGTTAGAAAAGTATCCTGAAGTATTTGTCTTGTCTGATGAAATATATAGTAAAATTATATTTGAAGATGAAAAAATGCCGTCTCTTTTAAGTTATGAAATATTAAAAGAAAGATTAATAGTTTTAGAAGGTTGGAGCAAAACATTTTGCATGACAGGGTGGAGACTTGGCTGGAGTGTTTGGCCTAAAAAGTTGTATGAGCATGCCAATAAACTTTGTGTAAATGATCATTCCTGTCCAAATTCAATTTCTCAATATGCTGGAATTGAAGCATTGAAAGGTCCTAAAGAAGAGGTTGAAAAAATAAAAAAAGAATTTCAAAAAAGAAAAGAATTTATTTATTTTGAATTAAATCAACTTAATAACATGACATGCTTTAAACCAGGAGGTGCATTTTATGCTTTTCCTAATGTTTCAAAATCTGGACTAAATGGACAGAGGTTTTCTGATATAGCGCTTGAAGAAAAAGGAGTTGCTCTAGTTCCAGGTAAAAGTTTTGGAGAAACAGCTGAAAATTTTATAAGATTAAGTTATGCGAATTCAATGGAAAATTTAGAAGAAGCAATTTATAGACTTTCATTTATATGAAAAAAATAGAAGCAATAATAAAACCATTTAAGTTATCTGTAGTAAAAGAAGCCTTACATGATGTAGGTATATCAGGTATGACAGTTACTGATGTTAAGGGTTTTGGAAGACAAAGAGGATCTAGCGGTGGCATTGAAAATAATCAAGAATATGATGATGAATTTCTTGTTAAAATGAAATTAGAAGTAATAGTCGAAGATGAGAACGCGGAAGAAGTAACAGATGCAATAAAAAAAGCCGCATATTCTGGAAAAATTGGTGATGGTAAGATATTCATTTACAATATTGATCAAGTTATAAGAATAAGAACTGGTGAAAAAGACAGTGATGCTGTCTAAATTAACTTTACTTTTTTATTAAAATTAATAAAAGGTTTTTAATCGTTCAATTTAAGATTTTCTTAAATCGGAAGTAGGTCTTTGACCGAAGGAACGCATGCAAAAGTTATAAATCGTTCAACCCTTTTGGGTCGGAAGTAAGCTTCAGCTGAAGGAACGCATTAAAAGCAGATTTCATAACTAGAGCATGAATAAGTAATAAACTAATTTCAATTAGTGAGATTAGTCAATGTTAGACATGAGGTAATTATGAAATATAACTGTAAAACTCCAAAAGAGTTATTAAAAAAAATTAAAAATGAAGAAATTAAAATGGTTGATCTTCGTTTCACAGACATGCCTGGATCGACGCATCATATTTCTATTCCAGTTAAGTATTTAACTCAAGATTTATTTAAAGATGGTGTTGGTTTTGATGGCTCATCTGTAAGAGGCTTTCAATCAATAGAGAATAGCGATATGGCAATGGTTCCAGATGTAACTACTGGATATATTGATCCTTTTTACTCTGAAAAAACAATTGCATTTACTTGTGATGTTGTTGATCCAATTACTTATGAAAGTTATACAAGAGACCCTAGATATATTGCAAAAAAAGCAGAAAAATATCTTAAATCTTCTGGTATGGGTGACACAGCGTATTTTGGTCCTGAAGCTGAATTTTTTGTATTTAATGATGTTAAATATGACTCAGGTTCTAATTTTGCTTTTCATGAAGTAGACTCTACTGAAGGAGCATGGAACACAGGAAAAGATGAGAACCCAAATTTGGGTCATAAACCAAGACATAAAGGTGGGTACTTCCCATTACCTCCATCTGATAGTTTGCAAGATGTAAGAACTGAAATGGTTTTAACAATGGAAGATATTGGTATTAATGTTGAAGCTTCTCACCATGAAGTTGCAACAGGTGGACAATGTGAAATTGATTTGGAATTCTCTCCACTTTTGTCAATGGCTGATGATTTATTGAGATATAAATATGTTGTTAAAAATGTTGCGAAACTTCATGGTCTTACTGCAACATTCATGCCAAAACCACTTTTTGAAGATAATGGATCAGGCATGCATGTTCATTCTAGTATCTGGAAAAAAAGTAAAACACTAATGTATAAAAAAGGTAACTATGCAGATTTAAGTGATTTTGCATTAAATTATATTGGAGGAATACTTAAACATGCACCTTCTTTATTGGCATTTTGCGCACCTACAACAAATTCATATAAACGATTGGTACCTGGATTTGAAGCACCTGTAAATATTGCTTATTCTGCTGCTAACAGAACTGCTTCAGTGAGAATACCAAATAATTACACTTCTAGTCCAAAAGCCAAAAGAATTGAATTTAGATGTCCAGATCCTTCGTCAAATCCTTATCTGGCTTTTTCAGCAATATTAATGGCTGGATTAGATGGAGTAAAAAATAAAATAAATCCAGGAAAGCCAACTGACATTAATATTTATGAAGCTCCTGAAAGTGTTCTCGCAAAAATACCTTCAACTCCTGGTTCACTTGCTGAATCTCTAGATGCATTAGAGAAAGATCATAAATATTTGTTAAAAGGTGATGTATTTACTAAAGATAACATAGAAACTTACATTAACTTCAAAAGAGAAAATGAAGTAAGTCCAATGGATCTAAGACCTCATCCCCATGAATTTAATCTTTATTATGATGTTTAAGATTTTATAAATTATTTTCTAAAACCGCCTTATTTTAAGGCGGTTTTTTTTTATGTTATTCTAATGATACTTTTGGTAAAAAAAGTCATGTCTAAAAAAAAATCTTCTTACACTGCTAAAAACATTGAAGTTCTAGAAGGATTAGATCCAGTAAGAAAGCGTCCTGGTATGTATATAGGCAGTACTAATGAGCAAGGCTTGCATCATTTAGTTAATGAAGTTTTAGACAATAGCATTGATGAAGTAGTAGCAGGTCATGCTACTGAAGTGTTTTTTCATTACAAAAAAGATGGTTTTATAAAAATTAAAGATAATGGAAGAGGGATACCAATAGATTTTCATCCTAAATTTAAAAATAAAAGAGCATTAGAAATTGTACTTTGCACCCTTCATGCTGGAGGGAAATTTGATAGTAATGCTTATAAAACTTCGGGGGGGTTGCATGGTGTAGGAATTTCAGTGGTCAACGCTCTTAGCTCGTCTTTACAAGTTAATGTATATAAAAGTAATAAAAAATATTCCCAATTATATTCTAAAGGAAAACCAAAAACTAAAATCAAAATAGAAAAATGCAAAAAAAATGAAAAAGGTACAGAAATAGATTTCATGCCTGATGAGAGTATTTTTGAAACAATTCAATTTTCTCCAAAAAAATTATATAATTTTATAATGATGAAAGCTGTTCTAGTATCAGGAACAACTATTGAATTTAAAATTGATAAAGAATTAATAAAAGACAATACCCCAAAATTTGAAAAATTTCATTTTAAAAATGGAATTGGAGACTTTTTAGATATAAAAAATAAAAACATACCTAAATTATTTGAGAAAAAATTTTCAATAACTAAAAATATTAATGAAAATGAAAAATGTGAAATATTTGTAAGTTTTAATCAGAACGAAAATTCTTCATTAATTTCATTTTGTAATACAATAGCTACTCCGGATGGAGGCTCTCATGAAAATGGTTTTAAAAATGGAGTCTTAAAGGCATTAAAATTATATGGCAAAAAAAATCAAGTGTCTAAAATATCTAATATAAATATTAATGATTTATTAGATTATTCAGACATAGTTATTTCAATATTTATTAATGAACCAAGCTTTGAAGGTCAAACTAAAAAAAGAATTATCATGCCAAAACTTCAAAAACAACTTGAATTATTAATTCAAAATGAATTTTTGTTGTGGTTAAATTCAAATAAAAAAATTTCTAAAACACTTATTGAAACTTTAATTGAAAGATCTCTACTAAGAACAGATCTAACTAAAATAAAAGAATTGGAAAGAAAATCATTTAAAGAACGTAATAAACTTCCTGGAAAATTAGTTGATTGCTCTAGTAAAAAAATTGAAGGTACTGAATTATTTATAGTTGAGGGTGACAGTGCAGGAGGATCTGCAAAACAGGCTCGTAACAGAGAATTACAAGCAATACTCCCTTTAAGAGGTAAAATATTAAATGTTTTTAGTGTAAGTTTATCTAAAATTGCTGATAATAATGAAATTCAAAATCTCATCCACTCACTTGGATGTGGTATTGGTAAAAATTTTGAATTATCAAAATTAAGATATGAAAAAATTATTTTGATGACTGATGCAGATGTGGATGGATCACACATTGCAACCTTACTTATAACTTTTATTTATAAATATATGAGACCTATAATTGATAATAATAGATTGTTTTTGGCTATGCCTCCACTCTTCAAAATAGAATATAAAGATAAAAATTTTTATGCATATGATGAAAATGAAAAAGATAAAATTATAAAAAAAGAATTTTCAAAAAATACTAAACCTACATTAAGTCGCTATAAAGGACTTGGTGAAATGCCAGCTAATCAACTTAAATCTACAACAATGGATCCAGAAAATAGAAAATTGCTAAATGTAAATATAAATCTTGGAAAAAAAGAATTAAAAGAAACAGAAAATTTATTTGAATCTCTAATGGGTAAAAAAGCAGAATATAGATTTAAATTCATTCAAGAAAATGCAAATTTCACTGAGCAAATTGATATATAATAATGAAAAAATTTATTCTTTCTATTGATCAAGGAACAACAAGCTCAAGAGTTGTATTATATGATCATAAATTTATAATAAAAGATATTGCTCAAAAAGAATTTACACAATATTTTCCTCGAGATGGTTGGGTAGAACATGATGCTGAAGAAATTTGGTTTGATGTAAAAAAATTAATAAACCTAATTATTAAAAATAATAAACTCAAACCATCTCAGATTATTTCTATTGGTATTACTAATCAAAGAGAAACTACTGTTTTGTGGAATAAAAAAACTGGAAAACCAATTTATAAAGCTATTGTATGGCAAGATAGAAGAACAGCAAATTATTGTAACAAACTTAAATCAAATAAAAAAGATAGGATTATACAAAAAATAACTGGTCTAGTGCTAGACCCTTACTTTTCAGCGACTAAAATAAACTGGATAATAAAAAATACTCCAAAAAAAAATATTGGCCAAATAAAAAATATTCTATTTGGAACTATAGATACATGGTTATTATGGAAACTAACTAATGGAAAATCACATTATACAGATATTACAAATGCTTCAAGAACAATGATTTATGATCCACAAAAAGAGGAATGGTCAAAAGAACTTTTAAAATTATTTGGTATTAATAAAAGTTTGTTACCTCAAGTTAAAGAAAATTCATATCATTTTGGAACAACAAAATTATTTGGTGGTAATATTGTAATAGGTGGAATAGCTGGGGATCAACAAGCTGCTACTATTGGTCAAGCATGTTTTAAAACTGGTCAGTCAAAAAGCACCTATGGAACTGGATGCTTCATGTTAATGAATATTGGTAATAAATTTAAACTTTCTACTAATAAATTATTAACAACTGTAGCATTTAAAATAAATGGAAAAAAAATGTTTTGTTATGAGGGTAGTATATTTGTAGCAGGATCTGCAATTCAATGGCTAAGGGATAAAATGTTATTTTTTAAAGATTCAAAAGAAACTGATAAAATTTATTCCCAAGCTAATAAAAATGAAAAAGTTATTGTTGTGCCAGCCTTAACTGGACTAGGTGCTCCTCATTGGAAACCAAATACTAGAGGTGCAATTTTTGGATTAACTAGGAATACTTCACAAGCAGATATTGTAAAAGCAACTTTAGATAGTCTTGCATTTCAAACAAAAGATTTAATAGAATCAATGGAGAAAGATGCAAAAACTAAAATTAAAGAAATAAGAGTTGATGGCGGAATGATAAACAATAATAATTTTCTCCAAAGTTTATCTAACATAACACAAGTAGAAATTATAAAACCTCAAAATATAGAAACTACATCACTTGGTGTTGCTTATTTAGCAGGTCTAAATGCTGGTTTAATTAAAAATATTAATGAAATTAAAAAATTTTGGAAAAAAAACAAAGTCAAAAAACCAAAAACTTCAAAAAAAATAATACAAAAAGAAATTATTACATGGAAAAAAACAATAAAAAATTTAACAGCACTTAATTCTTAAGTTGTTTTATCCAATTAGATAGCTCCAAATAATGATTATTTAGATTAATTAAATCTTTATATTTGTCTTCATTTTTTTTATTTTGTGAATTTTTATAATTTGAAAAAAAATTTAATTCTTCTTTAAAATATTTTTTTTCAGAAAAAATTTTTTCTTTTAAAAGTATTTCTTCACGCTGTTCCATTAAGCCAGCAATCCATATTGGATCAAATTCTGGATGATATTGTACTGCCCATACACTAGAATCATTAATATCAAAATTAATTGATTGAACTTCACTCTTTTTATTAGAGGCTAATAATTTAGCATTTGATGGAAGAGTTTCTGTTTCATCATAATGCCAGCAGAAAGCATCAAATACTCTATTTTTTCCTTTATACATTGCATGATTAATACCATCATCATTAATTGTTATTTCTTTTGCCACTACTGCTTCTAAACCTTTTGGGTTTTTTCTTATTTTTCCACCCGCGGCAGTTACTAAAACTTGTAAACCCCAGCAACTTCCAAATATTTTATTTTTTTTTGTAAAAAGATTTTTAGCAAGTTCAATTTGATTAATTATAGAGGGCGACATATCATATATATTTAATAAACTTCCAGTCCAAGCCACACCATCAAAATCATCTAGACTGACACCAAAGGGCAAATAGTTCTCTTTACAAGCAGGATGAAGAATTGAAATATTATAGTTACTTGGAGAAAATTTTTTTAATACTTTTTTATATACTTCATATTGGGTATCCATGCCCATCTTAGTGTACCTTTCTGATGCTTCTCTCTCATTTCCATCAACTATAAGAATATTCATATTATTTCTTTATTTTTTTATCATATCATGAAATATAAAAAAAAATGAAAATTAAATTAGGAATTGCACCTATCGCGTGGAGTAATGATGATATGCCAGAACTTGGAGGCGATACACCAATTGAACAATGTTTAGAAGAAGCATCTTTAGCAGGTTTCAAAGGTATTGAACTCGGTGGAAAATTTCCAAGAAATCCAGGTATTACAAATTTTTTACTTAAAAAATATAATCTTAAAATGCCAGGAGGTTGGTATGGATCACTTTTAAGAGGCAGAAGTGCCAAGGAGGAATGGGTACAAATGCAAGATCATTTAAACTTACTTAAAATGGTAAATGCAGAAGTATTTGTTTTTGCTGATATATCAGGATCAATTCAAGGTGATCAATCAAAAAAATTATCATCACGCCCTTTTATGGAAAATGAAGAATTTTTTGAGTACTGTAAAAAAATTAATGAAATCTCTAATCGCCTATATGACGAAGGTATTCCAATGTCATACCATGAACACATGGGCACAATAATACAAACAGAAAATGATGTTGATAGATTTATGGAAAATACAAATGATAATACTTTTTTGCTTTATGACACTGGTCACTTACTATTTGCACAAGCAAATTACGAAAGGGTATTAAAAAACTACGTTACAAAAATCAATCATGTTCACTGCAAAGATATTAGAAGAATTGTTTTAGAAAATGCATTAAAAAATGATTTAAGCTTTAGAGAATCATTTTTAGATGGTGTTTTTACTGTTCCTGGAGATGGGTGTATTGATTATGAGCCTTTATTTAAAATTTTATATGAAAATAATTATAATAAATGGTTAATTATAGAAGCTGAACAAGATCCAATAAAAGCCAATCCTTTTGAATATGCAAAAATAGGATTTAATTATCTTAATAAAATTCTATCAAATTTAAATTAAGATTCAGTTAGCCTTAAGTGAGGGTTATATTTCCATTCCAAATACTTAACAAACTGAACCATTAAAAAGTTTAAAAATAAGTATAATATCCCAGCAGCAATAAATGCTTCAACAGGAGCAAAAGTTTTAGCCATTATTTTTCTAGCAATACCTGTCATCTCCATATAAGTTGTAAGACTAACTAATGAAGTAGCTTTAACCATTAAAATTAATTCATTTCCATATGAAGGTAAAACTTTTCTAAGTGCTATTGGTAGAATTATTTTTCTTAAAAGTGTTAATTTATTAAAACCTAAAGATAAACCAGATTCAATTTGTCCTTTTGTTATCGATTGTATACCACCCCTAAAAATTTCACTTCCATAGGCTACTGTATTTATTGTAAGAGCTAGTACACCACACCAAAATGGCTCTTCTAAAAGATACCATAAAAAACTCTCTCTAATAAATTTTATCGAACCTAATCCAAAATAAATTAAATATATTTGAACAAGCAAGGGAGTTCCTCGAATAACAAAAATGTAGCCAGCTATTATCTTTGAAATAAATTTATTTTTTGATACTCTTCCTAATGCAAATAATAATGAGAGTACAAAGCCTATAGGAAGTGATATTACTAAAAGCAGTAAAGTATTATCTAATCCTCCCAATACTTCCATAAAGTTTCTAAATAATAAAGATTCATATAAGTAATCAATCCAATTTTGCATTAGTTATATCCTTTAGAATAGTTTAACTCTAAAATTTTAAAAAATTTTCCTGAAAAAGTAGTGAGAAATAAATACAAAAAAGCAGCTGTAATAAGGAATGTTAAAGGAGAATGCTCAACATTTGAAGCAATTCTTGACTGCCTCATTATTTCTACAAGACCGGTAACAGAAATCAACGAAGTATCCTTTAACGTTATTTGCCAAACATTCCCTATACCTGGTAACGCATGTCTAATTATTTGAGGCCCCATTACCTTTAAAAATATATTAAACTTGTTAAGACCAAGAGCTTTTGCAGCTTCAACCTGTCCTTTATTTACTGATAAATAAGCTGCACGAATAACTTCACTTGAATAAGTAGCAGATATAAAAGCTATAGCTATAGTGCCAATTGTCAGTGCATTTAGTTCTATATATCCATCATATCCAAACAGTTTAGCAATACCCATTACAACAGAATTACCTCCAAAAAATATTAAGTATATAACTAGTAATTCAGGTACACCACGAACAACAGTTGTGTAAAGGTTAGCAATAAAACGAGCTAAACTACTAGTTATTAATTTTGCCCAAACAGTTATTATTGCTAAACATAAGCCGAGACCCATAGAAAGAATACTCACAGTTATTGTCATCAAGGTTGCAAATAAGAATTCATCACCCCAACCTAAATCTCCAAATACTAATTTCTCAAATTTAAACATTGTATCTTAAAGATTTTTTTATCAGTTTACCGTCTAATGTTTCAATATCTGATAAAATATTTTTATCTTTTCTAACATCATCTAAACCAGCCAGATGAACTAATGCAATTGGCTGATTAGGAATATAAGGTTCTACAAATTGATTTTTATTATCATCAAACTTGGGCATATGAAATTCACACATCCAATTACAATAAGCAGGTAAAAATTCTGATGGAACTCTATCTTCATATATACTTAACGCCAAAGCAACCTGATCAGTACCAAAAATTCTTCCTTTTTTTGCAGAAAGTTTTATATTTTTTTGAAAACATTCCCATATCTTATTGTTGTCATTAATTGCAAAAGCACCTGCGTTTAAAGTATTATAAAAAGCATATTTTCTACCTAGTTTTTTTGATATAGATTTACTTATATTTTTATAATTTATAGTTTTAATTTTTCTTGGAAATCCAAAAAACCATTCAACATTTGCATTTTTTTTATATGAACGATCTGTTTGTGGAACAATTGTTAACTTGTTATTTAAAGCTCCTCTTTCATAAAAAGAGAAACTATTAATATCATTAAGCCACATATCTGCATCTAGCCAAATATATAATTTATAATTATCAAAATAATCTGGCAAATAGGCTCTAGCTACTTGAGTTTTTAAATTATCTCTTCCTAATATTTTATATTGAGGAACTGAAGTGTTCCAAATAGCCTCTTTAATTAATACAGAATTATCTAAAAAATATTCTTTTTGCTCTTTCTTTAATCCAGTATCTAAAACAGCGAATTGATATTCAGATAGAATACCTGATTTGCTCAATGATATGAAAAGTTCTTTTAGTAAAAAAAAATATTTGCTATCTGCAGAACTAACAATAATTTTATCTTTTTTCATTACCATCAAAAATATAGAAGTACTTTTTATTACACTATTTTTTTATGAAAATATTTATATTTGCTTATCTAATATAAAAAGTGGTGCCCAGGGGCGGAATTGAACCACCGACACGTGGATTTTCAGTCCACTGCTCTACCAACTGAGCTACCTGGGCATTGAAAAATTGTGATAAAGTGTTTTAGGTATGAATTCAATTAAATATTATAAAAAAATTCTTATTAGTTAATATTTATTTGGTGTTCATCATTAAGCCATTTCATTAAATCTAATTCAGCGCATTTTTTTGAACAAAATGGACTAAATGGTTCTTTACTAATTTTTTTGCAAGTTGGACACTTACTTTTTTTTTTCTTTAATTGAAATATATTATTTTTTTTATCTACTTCCATCTAAAAGTTATGCGACCTTTAGTAAGGTCATATGGTGTCATTTCAACTGTGACTTTATCTCCAGCTAAAACCCTAATTCTATTTTTTCTCATTTTCCCTGAAGAATGTGCTAGTATTTCATGATCATTTTCTAATTTAACTTTAAACATGGCATTAGGTAAAAGTTCTAACACAACACCTTGAAATTCAATTGATCCTTCTTTTGGCATTTATTTCCTTTTTTTTAAATTTATAATTAATTTTTTTTTGTTTGTCTAATTGTAACTGATAATTTATGAGCATCTAAATTTTCAACTTCAGCAATATTCTTAACATGCTTTGATAAAAGATTAAAACTTGTTTCATTAATTTCAACCAGTGAGCTTTTTTTCATAAAATCTAATACACCTAAGCCTGAAGAAAATTTTGCTGCCCCAGACGTTGGTAAGACATGGTTTGTTCCAACTACATAATCTCCAAATGCTTCAGCTGAATAATTTCCTAAAAAGACTCCTCCAGCATTATTTATATTTTTTAAAATATCTTCTTTTTCTTTTACTTGTAGATGCAAATGTTCAGGTCCTATTTTATTTATTACCTTATAAGATGACAATAAATCATCCATAATGACAATTAATCCATTTTTTTTTAAACTTAAATTAATTATGTCTTTTTTGCTAACAACATTAAGCAAATTATTAATTTTTTCCAATACTTTATCTGCAAATTTATTACTATTTGTAATAAGTATTGATTGAGCATTTTCATCATGCTCAGCTTGAGCCATAAGATCGCTAGCAACCCATTCAGCATTACTTGTTTCATCAGCTACTACAATTATTTCTGAAGGACCAGCGACTAAATCTATACCCACTTTACCAAAAACTTGTTTTTTCGCAGCTGCAACATAAGCATTTCCAGGACCAAAAATTTTATTAACTGGTTTAATTGTATTAGTACCAAATGTTAATGCTGCAATGGCTTGAGCTCCTCCAACTTGATACACTTCATTAATACCTAATTCATCTAATAAAAAAGCAATGTAGGGATTAAAATTATTAGATGGAGGTGTAACACAAACAATTCTCTTAACACCAGCTATTTGTGCTGGTACTACGCTCATTATTAGAGAAGATGGATAAATTGAATTACCACCAGGTACATAAATTCCAACTGAATCCATTGGTTTCCATATTAATTTTAGTTTAGCATTGTTATTAACAAGCTCATAATCTTTAGGAAATTGCTTATCATGAAATATTTTTAAATTTTTAATCGCCAGTCTAAAACTTTCTATAGTATCTTTATTCAAGAAATCATGGGAATATAATTTTTTTATATCAGATAATTTTATTTCATTAATTTTTAATGAAATTTGATCAAATTCTTTTGAATATTGAACTATTTTATCATCTCCATATTTTTTTACATCTTCAATAATAGATTTTACTTCAGCTTCTATTTTTGAACTAGTTTCTAATTCTCTTAAGGCAAGGTGACTATCTAAGAACTCCCAAAAATTATCAAAATTATAATTTAAAACTTTCATATAATTAGTGACTTAATTTCATTTATTATATTTTGTATTTTTTTATTATTAGTTTTAAATGCAGATCTATTAATGATTAGTTTCGACTGAACTTTCATAATTTCATCAATCTCCTTAAGTCCATTTGCTTTTAATGTTTCGCCTGTTGAAACTAAATCAACTATTCTTCTGCACATATTTAAAGATGGTGCTAATTCCATAGAGCCATTTAATTTTATTGCTTCTACTTGAATACCCTTATGAGCAAAATATTCTTTGCTTATATTAGGGTATTTTGTAGCCAATCTGATATTACTCCAAGTTCCAGGATCTTCTTTTTTTAATAGAGTTTTTAGAGCCGCAACAGATAAACGACAATGTCCAATATTTAATTCTAATGGGGCATATATTTCTGAGTAATCAAATTCTCTAATAACATCTTCTCCTGCAATACCGATTTGAGCAGCCCCAAATGCAACAAATGTACACGCATCGAAAGCTCTAACTTTAATAAATTTAATTTCTTTACTTTTTGAAGAAAAAGAGAGCTTTCTTGATTTATCGTCAAACATTTCCTCTTCAGGAGCAAAGCTTGTCTTTATTAATATTTTTTTTAGCTCCTTTATTATTCTACCCCTAGGTACAGCTATAATAATTTTAGACATAATTTTGGGCTTTTATATATGGAAGTCAAAAAAAACTATAAAAAATTAATATTTTTCTCTTTTTATTGATGGACCAAGCTTACCAAGGGTATTTTCAATTTTTTCATACCCTCTATCAAGGTGATAAACTCTATTAATTACACTTTCACCTTCTGCACTTAAAGCTGCTAAGACTAAACTCACACTTGCTCTTAAATCACTTGCCATTACTTGTGCTCCCTTTAATTTTCTATTACCATATATGTAAGCTATATCTTTCTTCACTTTTATCTTAGCGCCTAACCTATTTAGCTCAGGGACATGCATAAATCTATTTTCAAATATGTTTTCTTTTATTTGAGAATTGCCCTTTGCCAAACTCATCAAAGCCATAATTTGAGCTTGCAAATCAGTTGGAAAGCCTGGGTATGGCGCAGTTTGAATTTTGATTCCATTTAAGTTTGTGGATTTTAAAATTTGAATCGAATTTTTTCTAATTTTTAGATTTGCCCCCATCTGCTTTAAAGAAGAAGTTAAGGCTTTTAAATGCGTACTTTCAATTTCTTTTACTTCAAATTTTTTATTTAACATTACTGCAGCAATCACATAAGTGCCGGCGACTATTCTGTCACTCATTATTTTATGGTTAGCTTTTGTTAATTTTGTTACACCAATTATTTTAATGATTCCATTTTTTTCAATTTTTATTCTTGCACCCATTTTGTTCAAACAACTTGCTAAATCTGATATTTCAGGTTCCATTGCAGCATTTTCAATAATTGTCTTTCCTTTAGCGATTGTTGCAGCCATCATTATATTTTCAGTAGCTCCTACACTTGGAAAAGGAAGAGTTATTTGATTTCCAACTAAACTTTCTCTTACTTGACCAATTACATAACCATTTTCAACTACAAAATTTGCACCTAGTTTTTTAAGACCTTCTAAATGAATATCAATAGGCCTTGTACCTATTGCACAACCTCCTGGAAGTGAAATTTTTGCTTCTCCAAATCTAGCTAATAAAGGCCCTAAAATTAAAATTGAAGCTCTCATCTTTCTAACTATGTCATAATATGCTTCCTTATTAATAATCTTTTCACAATTTATCTCTAAACTATCTTTTCTAGATTTTATAATTGCACCATAGCTTCTAAGAAGTTTTGACATATTATTTATGTCATCCAGTTTAGGTAAATTTTTTAATCTTAAAGTATTAAATGATAAAAGAGCACTTACCATAATTGGTAAAGCAGAATTTTTTGATCCTTTAATACTTATTGATCCCCTTAAATCAGCCTCACCTTTTATTATCAATCTATCCATTTTTTTTATTTAATGCTTGCTTTCGTTTGAAAATATTAGATTTAAGTTGCTTTTCTAATCTTAAAATTCTTACTTCTTTAAGTTTTTTTTTATGCTCAGTTCTATTTTTATTAATCTTATCTTTCATAGAAAAAATTATTTTTATTTAGTTTTTGTAGCAATAAATTCATTTGCGATTTTTAGCAAATAATCTTTTCTTTCTCCCTTTAATTTCCTATAAGACATCATAACCATACCCATTCTTGGATTTTTTGATAAAACTTCTTTATTATTATGAATAAAATTCCAATAAAGTCCGTCAACAATATTTGACCAATTTCCTTTTTTATAATTACTCATTTTAATTATATAGTTTGATCCACAAATATAAGGTTTAGTTGAAAAGATACCACCGTCACTAAATGTACCCATTCCATATACATTTGGTGACATTACCCAATCAGATGAATCGACAAACATTTCCATAAACCATTTATAGATCTCCTTAGGATGCAACTGAGATAATGTCATTACATTACTTAAATGCATTAGTCTTACAATATGATGAGCATATCCATATCTATTAAGATCATTTATAGCATCGTCAATCGGATCAATTCCAGTAGTACCTTTGTACCAATCATCTGAAAGTTTTCTCTTATGATTAAAATAATTTGTCTTCTCAAGTTTATCGGTATAATTTTGATAAATACCTCTCATAAATTCTCTCCAACCAATTACTTGTCTTACAAAACCCTCTAAACTATTAATAGGTATATCTTTTAGTTTGTTTGAATTTAATATTTTAGTAATAATTTCTTTTGGTGTTATTAAGCCTAAATTTAAATAAGGACTAAGAGTACTATGAAATAAAAAAGGTGAATTTTTTTTTACTGAATCTTCATAATCTCCAAAATTATTTATCTTATCTTTTATGAACAACTCAACAGTTTTTAAAGCATCTTTTCTGGAACTGCCCAACCAATAATTATTTGTATTTCCAGGATGATGAAAAAAAAGCTCATTTACAATTTTTTTTACTTCTTTAACAATATCATCATCTTTAAATTTAAGTTGGTTTGGTATCGGTAAATCATTTGGTAGTTTTTTTCTATTTTCTTCATCAAAACTCCATTTGTTACCAATTGGGTTATTATTTGCAATAAGAATATTTTTTTCTATTCTTTGTTTCCTATAATATGATGCCATAAATGGTTTTTTAACTTTTGATAAATATTTCTTAAAATTGTCTCTTGAGTTTAAAAACATGGGACTTTCTAAAAATTTAATTTTAAGTTGATTTCTTTTACAAAATTTTATAATTTTTTTTTCAAAGAATTTATCTTCAATTTCAAACATTTTAATTTCTGAAATTTTTTTACTTTTAATGAAATTTTGAATCTTATCTTCGTAGGTTAATTTTAAATTTTCTTTATTTATTTTATGATATTTTAAAGAAAAATTTTTACGTTTCAGTTCAAACGCATATTTTCTCATAGATGATAAAAAAAGGATTAACTTATGTTTATGATGTTTTTCATATGTACAAAGATCATAATCTTCAGCCATAAAAAAATAAGAATCTTTATGGTCATTAATTTCATTAATTGGAAATAATTGATTTCCAAGTATTATAAATAAAGATTTTGAAGCCACTTATAATAATTATGATAAAAAATTCAAATTTCTACTTATTCTTTGAACATTTTTTGGAGCAGTAAACAATATTATCCCATTGTTTTTTCCACTTCTTCCTCCAAGAAAAAGGTTTTTGACAGCTTTTACAAATTTTAGATGGCAAATTTGATTTTTTATTATTCAAAGAAAATCATATAACTGTAAGCTACTATTATAGCTGGAAATGCACTATAAATTGTTGCTAAGATTGCTGCTTTTGGAGCAAGAGCTATGGCAGGAAATAATGCATCACCATCATTAGATATAGCATTACCTAGTTCTGCTGATAATGGAATGTAACCATTTAAATATAAAGTAGCTACGACAATTTGAGGTCCACATCCGGGTAAAAATCCAAATAAAATAGCCACTAAAGGCACGAAAGGTAACCATAAATCAAAAATTAACTTTAAATCAATACTTGTAAAATACATAAAAGTTTCAAAAACTAGAAAACCACTAATAACCCATGTTGAAACAAAGTTCGTTGTATCAATTACTCTTGAAAGAAATCCTCTACTTTTATCTGTAGAACATTGAAAATCACTTAAAGGATTAAGAGACCACATAAAAATAGATAAGATCGCTCCAGCAGATCCTAATAATACAACGATATTAATATTAGATGGTAATTGAAGATAATTATTAACATCTATTTGAAATGCAAGAAGTACACCAATGATAAAACCGGGAAAAAATAAAATAAGCCAGAAAACATTAAATTTAGAAACAAAAGTTTTTTTTAATTTTTGAAATTCTAATTCAATGTTTGAATTAGCTAACATAAAATTATTACCATGAAACATATCAACGATATAACCGGAAGCTGTTCCAACAAAGATACCTAAAACAAAAATTAATAATCCTGTTGATGGCTCCATCGCAAGAATTAAAAAAGCAGCATCTCCCATTGTTGCAGTTAAGACAGCAACTAAAGAACCAAATGATATTCTGCCTTGTATATATTGAGTTACTACAATTATAGCACCTCCACAACCAGGAATAGCACCAAGAAAAGATGCAATGGGAACATGCAATTTTTTGGTTTTTTCTAAGAATGAATTTATATCAAACTTTGTTAAGGAATCTAATCCTATAAAAACAATTAATGTAAAACCTACAAAAACTGATACAGCAAGATACGCATCAACCATTGATTGACGAACAATATTACCAAAATTTCCAGTTTGGAAAGCCAGAGTAAGTATTAACAAACCAAAAAATGATTTTTTCAATAATCGTCCCTCATTAGCAAACATTATTTTTTGCTTATCTTTAATTGCTGAAATTAATGTATTCATTTAGGTATGTTTATATCTAAAAAGTATAGCTATGGCTACATTATAATGCTATGGATATATTTTAAATATTTAATCAAATGTCCTTTAAAAAAGTAAGAGATGCACATAAAACTGAGAATACTGAAGACTATTTAGAAATAATAGCTGATTTATTAAACTCAAAAGGTGAGGCAAGAATAGTAGACATTGCTAATCACTTGGGTATTGCCCAAGCTACTGCAAATAAAACTATAAGAAGACTTCAATATCAGGGATATATTAAAAAAGAACCTTACCGATCAATTTTTCTAACTTTGAAGGGACAGGAACTAGCTAGTATATCTAAAAAAAAACATATTATAGTATTAACATTTTTAAAAAAACTTGGATTAGATTCAAAAACTGCTGAAGCCGATGCGGAAGGAATTGAGCATCATGTAAGCGATAAAACATTAAAAAAAATGGAAAAATTTAATAAAAAAAATTAAATTTTTTTTAATCCCACAATTCTAATTTTAACTTTATTAGAAAAATTGATATTTTCTGGCAAATAATTCAATGGTCTTGATTTATAATTAAATTTAAATAATTTATTATAACTATGGATTAATGAATCAAAATCTTGTTTAATCCATAAATCAACTCTGTGTGTAAAAATAAATATACCATTTTTTTTTAGATAATTAAAAATAATTGGAAATAATAAGTTAGGTTTTTTACAATAAGTCATTGAACCGATCATACTTACTGAGTCATATTTATGATTTAATTTAATTTTTTTTTCAAAACTTTGTTTAAATAAATTTCTATATAAATTTTTTTTGTTTGTGATTTTAAGACTCTTTGAAGAAATGTCACAACCATCAATAATTATCTTATTATTTTTTTTTATTAGCTCTTCACCAAACAATCCTGTACCACAAGCTAAGTCTAAATTAAATATTATGTTCTTTTTTAAATTAAATAAAATATTTACTGCTTTATTTGGAGCCTTATAGTTCCAATTTTTGAGTGTTTCATCATAATTTGTTGCCCAATCATCATAATATCTTTCAGTTTCTTTTTGATTACCAATTCCATCTAACAAAGATTTAGTTTTAGGCATTCAATATTGATGGAATTTTATTTCTAATATTTTTAATTTCTCTCAAATCAATTGATGTATTTAATATTAATGGGTGTGATTTAGCTTTAGATATTATATCTCCCCAAGGATTAATTAACATAGAGTGACCGTAAGTTTTTCTATTACCATGGTGTGTCCCACACATATTAGTTGCAACAACAAAAAGGCCATTTTCTATAGCTCTAGATCTCAATAAAATTTCCCAATGTGCCTTTCCAGAAGGAACAGTAAAAGCTGCTGGCATTAAAATAATTTCAGATCCCCTTTTTGCTAATTTTCTAAATAAATTCGGAAATCTTAAATCGTAACAAATAGTAAAGCCTATTTTTACTTTATTTAATTTTAAAAATTCAATTTTTTTTCCAGCCTTAAAAGTATGTGACTCCCTATGAGTTTCTTTTTTACTTATATTTACATCAAACATGTTAATTTTATCATATCTTTTTATAATTTTACCTTTTGTATTTATAAAAATTGATCTGTTTACTAATTTCTTTTTATTTTTTTCTCTTAGAAGAAGTGAGCCTATATTAATGTTTACAATATTTTCTACAGCATATAATTTTGCCATCCTTATTATTGGACAATTAGATTCATATGTTGAATTTTTTATTAGATAATTTTTATCATTAGTTATTATATTTGAGCACTCCGGAGTACAAATTAAATTAGGTCCAAATATTT
The DNA here is from genome assembly GCA_902586695.1 of uncultured Alphaproteobacteria bacterium. GTDB lineage: Bacteria > Pseudomonadota > Alphaproteobacteria > HIMB59 > CACPNW01. The sequence continues at coordinate 23,499 of CACIIL010000013.1, forward strand.
TAGTTTTTTTAAAATATTTCTCTAATAATTTAGCATTTTTTATAGGAGTTGATTTAGCTTCAAATTGAATTTGTGATATTTTTAATTCTTTCATTTTTTTTTTCAATTATTTGATTATGGTAGCTTATAAATTAATATAACTCAATCTATGAAAAAATTTTATTTTATCTTTATTATCTTTATTATATCAACTGAAGCCAAGGCTCTTAAGTTAACGAAATACAATATAAATTTAAATTATCCTTGGGGAATGACTTGGATTAATTCTGATAAATTACTAATTACAGAAAAAAAATCTTATCAAATAATACTTTTTGATACAATAAATAATGTTTACACAAATATAGAACATAACATTCCAGTTCAGGGTAGAGAACAAGGAGGGTTATTAGATATAATTAGTGAAGGAGATAATATTTGGATAACATGTTCTATAAAAAAAAATTTTGGATACACTACGGCTGTATACAAAGCACGTTTAAAAAATAATAAACTAATTAATTCAAAATTAATATTTGAGGCATTGCCCTATATTACAAATGGTAGACATTTTGGTTCTAGATTAGAAATTAAAGGAGATAATTTATTTGTTAGTATTGGAGAAAGAGGCAAAGGAATGATCGCACAAGATCCAACTAATGCAATTGGTAGCATAATCAGGATTAAAAAAGATGGAACAATTCCTGATGACAACCCATATATAAATAAAAATAATTGGTTGCCAGCTAATTACCAAATTGGAGTGAGAAATCCACAAGGTATGGATTTAGATCCTTTAACTAATGAAATTTTTATTTCAAATCATGGTCCTAAGGGAGGTGATTTTATTGGGAGGGTAAAAAAAGGAACTAACTATGGTTGGAAGCGTGTTGCTTGGGGTGGAAAAAACTATTCTGGTACAAAAGTTGGAGAAGGAAATGCATGGGAACCTGGTTTAATAAAACCAGATCACATTTGGGTTCCTTCAATTGGCATAGGTGGTATAAAATTTTACACAGGGGATGCTTTCCCTGAATGGAAAAATTCTTTACTTATTGGCTCTCTTAAATTTCAATACTTATCAATTCTGCCAAGAATAAATGAGGGTTTTGGAAAAGAAAAAATTATCTTTAAAAATGAAATTGGAAGAATAAGAGATATAGAAATTAATGATGCCGGTGAAGTTTTTTTAATTGCTGATGAACCAAAAACAACTTTATATAAACTTACACCTTAAGAAAATTATACTATCATATTAAAAATTATTAAATTACCAGCGTGAATGAATATTATTTTTAAGATAAGAGTTATATATCCCTTCAATTTTCTCCATTAAATAATTAATATTTGGTAATGATGAAGATAATGTGTTTTTTATAACCTGTTCAGAATTTTTAGCACCAGGTATAACTACACTAACTTCTTCGTGCATTAATATCCATTTTAAAGCAAGGTCTGATAAAGTAAAATCATCAGGAACTATTTCCTTCAATATCTCAACAACTTCAAGACCTCTTTCATAATCAACACCAGAGAAAGTTTCACCAATATCAAAAGCATCTCCTTTAATATTATAGTTGCGATGATCATTTTGAGGAAAAGAGGAGTATTTATGCATTTTTCCTGTCAGTAAACCACTAGCAAGCGGTACTCTTGCTATAATTGCAACATTATTTTTTGCTGCTTCTTCAAAAAAAACTTCTAAAGGTTTTTGTCTGAATATATTAAAAATGATTTGAATACTCTTAACATTTGGGTATTTGATAGCTTCCATTGCCTCAGATACTTTCTCCACACTAACACCATAATTTGCTATCTTGCCTTTTTTTACAATTTCATCCATCATATCATATGTTTCTTTTTTGGAAAATATCTCAGATGGTGGACAATGTAATTGTAAGAGATCAATACAATCAACACCTATATTTGTAAGAGATCTATCAATAAAATCTTCTATATTTTTTAAGTTATATCCTTCTGCGGTGTGTGGATTTAATCTTCTTCCTGATTTTGTTGCTACATATATTCTTTCACTAGTAGAATTTAATAATTGTCCTACAAATTTTTCACTTCTTCCATCACCATACACATCAGCAGTATCAAAAAAATTAACACCATGATCTAAAGATGTTTTAAGCACTTCTTTTGCATCTGCGCTAGAAACATCGCCCCACTCTGAACCAATAGCCCAACATCCAAGACCTATCTCGCTTACGTTCCAACCAATCTTTCCAAATTTTCTTAATTTCATTTTTTTATTAAAATTACTATATAATTTTTTATCTTTTAGTATAATTTATAAATCTGTGAATAATCAACTGATTAAACTATGGAAAGAGAAGAAACCAGTTATTAATGCATGGTTATCTATACCTAATTCTTTTACTGCAGAAGCTTTTGGTAAGATGGGCTGGGATTCCATTACTATAGATATGCAGCATGGTCAAACAGACTACTCTAAAAGTATATCTATGTTACAAAGTTTATCTTCAAGTCAATCAACAGCAATGGTTAGAGTTCCTTGGTCTGAACCTGGTATTATTATGAGAATGCTTGATTTAGGAGTTATGGGAATTATAGCCCCAATGATCAACTCAAAAAAAGACTGTGAAAATTTTGTTTCTTATTGTTATTACCCTCCCATTGGACAAAGAAGTTTTGGGCCAATGCGTGCTCAACTAATTCATGGATCAGATTACTTCTCCAATGCAAACAATAATATTCTAAGCTTTGCAATGATAGAAACTGAACAAGCAGTTAATAATTTAGATGATATACTATCTGTACCTAATTTAACAGGAGTGTACATTGGACCAGCAGATATGAGTTCCTCTTATGGTCTTTCCCCTAAATTTGATGTTAAAGAAGATCCTGTTTTTTCAAAAATAAAGTTAATTGCAAAAAAAGCAAATGAACACGGTAAAATTGCTGGTATTCATAATGGCACTACCAAATACGCTAAAGAGATGATAGATTTAGGTTTTAAATTAGTTACTATTTCATCAGATTTTAGATTTTTATCAACTCATGCCCAATCTGTAATAGATGAAATGAAAGATAAAAATAAGAGATCAAATAAAAATAATACTTATTAATCTTTTTTATTATTTCTAAAAAAAGGAATTAAAAATATTAAGCATGCTATAAAGAAAAAAATGCTCCCAAACATGCCCCAAAAACTTCCAATACTTGAAATTATAAAACCAATTGCAGAAATTATAAATAGTATCCAGCCAATTAAGTTTATTTTTTTATTGCTCATTAATTTTTTTTATACTTTCTTCCATTTCCATTAACTCTAACCATCTTGATTCTTTTATATCTAAATTCTTCTCCAGTATTTCTAATTTTTTAGTTATTTCTCCAAATCTATCTGGATTGCTAATGTAAAGATTGCTATCTTTCAATTCATTTTTGATGATTAAAATTTCTTCTTTCAATTTTTCAGCTTCATTTGGAATATGATCTAATTCATACTTAAATTTAAAAGAGAGTTTTTCTTTATTTTTTTGTTTTTTCAAATTAAGTATTTTCTTTTTTTGACTTTTGATTTCTTCTTTTGTTGATTTTTGATTTAAAAAATCACTATAACCTCCGAAAAACATTGAAACTTTACCATCTCCTTCAAAATATAATATTTTATTTACTGTTTGATCTAAAAAGTCTCTATCATGTGAGACTATTAATAAGGTGCCTTTAAAATTAGATAACATTTCAGTAAGTAAATCCATTGTCTCCAAATCAAGATCATTTGTGGGTTCATCTAAAATTAATCCAGTTTTTGGATTAGCCAATACTTTAGAAAGTAGTAATCTGTTTTGTTGACCTCCAGACAAAGATAAGATTGTATCATTAACTCTTTTTGGATCAAATTGAAAATCTTTTAAATAACTACAAACATGTCTTTCTTTTCCTTGAACTAATAGATAATCTCCTCCACTAGGAACTAATATTTCTTTTAAAGATTTGTTTGATTTTAAATCGTTTCTTAATTGATCAAAATAAGAAAAGTCTAAATTTTTTTTAAGTTTAATACTACCGCTTGATGCATTTAATTCACCAATTAAAGTTTTTAGAAATGTTGATTTGCCTGTTCCGTTTTTTCCCAGGAGCCCTATACGGTCGTTCTTTGTTATTTTTAATGATAAGTCTCTAAGTATTTTGTTTGAAGAATTATCATATTTGACAGATGCTTTAAAAAATTCAGCTATAAAACGAGAATTATCAGAAGAAGGTTTAAAAATAATAGGTTTCATAGACTTTATCGCTAACCTATATGATGATTCATCTTTTTCTAATTGTGCTTTTAATTGCTTTGCTCTCTCCAACCTTTTAATATTTCGCTTAACTCTTGCCTTAACACCTTTATGAGCCCACTCAACTTCTAAATTAACAAATTGTTTTCTATTTTTTAACTCTCTATACTCCTGATTCAATAGTTCTTTCGACCATGAGTCAAAATTTTTAAAACCTTTAGGGCTAACTTTTAAGTCACCTCTATCCAACCAAAAAACTTTATTTGTAAAATTACTTAAAAATGTCCTATCATGACTAACACAAATCATCACTTTATTAAGTTCCTTCAAATGATTTTCTAACCATTGAATACATTCTAAATCTAAATGGTTTGTAGGCTCATCAAGTAAAACTATATCAGAATCAGGTATCAGGCTTTTAGAAAGAGCGATTCTTCTTTTTTGTCCTCCAGATAAATTTTCAATTTTATCCTTTTTATTAAGATTTAGGTTTTCACAATAAATGTCAATTTTGTATTTTTCATCCTCTTTAAAAATAACTTTCATAATTTCTTCCTCAACAGTTTTAGAAAAATCAATTTCAAAATTTTGAGTAAAATAAGATATTTTTAAATTTGGATAACTCCATAATTCACCATTGTCTAATTCTTGATTACCCATAATTATTTTCATTAATGTTGTTTTGCCAACACCATTTTTACCAACTAAGGCTATCAAATCATTTCTGTGAATATTTAAATTTAAATTATTAAAAATTTCTTTTTTACCATACCTTACATCAACATCTCTTAATGAAAATATTAAATCACTGGGCATTTATCTTAAATATAGAAAAAGAAGATCTAAAATTCCAAATATTAAAAATAAAATAATTATTCTTTTAATAGACCATGAACCGGGAGGAAAAATATATTTAAGAATATTTTGCATATAATGCTAATATTACTAAATTTGAGAAAAATCTAATATAAACGCTTTAATAAAAGCGTTTATATATTTTTTAAATCTAATCTCTGCTATAGAAGTAAAAAGCTAAAGCAAATATAGCAGTTAAAATAATATTTACATATGCTGTAGCTCCTGCAACTGCTCCAATCATAATATGATACGCAATTATAATAGTGAACAAAAGTCCTCCAATTGCAAAAAGCATACCAATTGATTTTATTGAATCACTTGCAACATCTGGTAATCTCCATGCCCAAATTGCAAATACTAAAAAAGTCATTCCAGTAAACTGACC
>CACIIL010000014.1 GCA_902586695.1 uncultured Alphaproteobacteria bacterium
TCTTAACGAATATCTTGTAAAACATCCTGCTGCTACTTTTATTGTAAAAGCAAATGGCCCTTCGATGATAGAGGCTGGAATTTTATCAGGAGATCTGTTGATTGTGGATAGAAGTGTTACGCCAAAAAATGATAATATTGTGATAGCTTCGGTGTTCGGTGATCTCACAGTAAAAAAACTACGAAAGAAAGGATCCGCATTATTTTTAGTTTCAGCCAATAATGAATATTCTAGTATTGAAGTGAGAGAAGAGATGGAATGTTTTATATGGGGGGTCGTTACATATGTCATACATAAAGCAATTACAAAATAAACACTCATCTTTGGAAAATTCTATTGCTTTAATAGATTGTAATAACTTTTATGCATCTTGTGAAAGAATATTCAACCCAAGATTGATGGGAAAACCCATTGTTGTTCTATCAAATAATGATGGTTGTATAATAACAAGATCAGCAGAAGCTAAAAAACTAGGCATTAAGATGGGGGAGCCATACTTTAAAGCAAAAAAAATTATTGATAAAAATAATGTGAAGGTTTTTTCTTCTAACTACTCTCTTTATGGAGATATTTCTCAGCGGGTTATGGAAACATTAGCAAGGTTTGCTTCTGATGTAGAAATTTATTCTATAGATGAGGCTTTTTTAGGATTCAATGGTTTCCAAAACTATGAATTGCAAACATACTGTAGTTATATACGTCGTACCATAAAAAAATGGGTAGGTATTCCAGTAAGTATAGGTGTCAGTTCAACAAAAACACTTTCAAAAATTGCAAATAATTTGGCAAAAAAAAATAAAGAATATGATGGTGTGTGTGTATTAAAATCTTGGCTTGATATAAATGAAGCTTTGAAGCTAACTCCCATAGAAGATGTGTGGGGTATAGGTAGAAGATTATCTATTTTTTTACAAAAATATAATATCAATACCGCTTATGATTTCACTCAACTTGACAAAGGGTGGATAAAAAAAAATATGGGTGTTTTGGGAGAAAAAACATTTTTAGAGCTTTGTGGTATATCCTGTATTGAATTAGATTTAATTCCATCAGATAAAAAAAGTTGTTGTGTTTCACGATCGTTTAGTAAGAAAATAGAAAAAATCTATGATTTAGAAGAGTCTGTTTCAACTTATGGCGCAAGAGTTGCAGAGAAGATAAGGGAGGAGGGATTGGTAGCTGAATCAATGAACGTTTTTATTCTTACGAATTACTTTAACAGAAAAGAAAAACAATATTCAAATTCAATTAAGTTACAGCTACCTTACCCAACCAATAATAGTATTAAGATTGTGAAGCGAGCATTGGAAGGAATAAGAAAAATATATCGTGAAGGATATAGTTATAAAAAAGCAGGAGTCATTCTATATGGTTTAAGTAGAGCAAGTCAGACAAAAGGTCTTTTAGATTACGATCGAGAAAGTTCAGAATCGATTATGAATACAGTGGATAGAATTAATGGGCGTTATGGTAATTCTACAATTAGATTAGCATCTGAGGGTATTAAAAAATCATGGATAATGAAAAGGGAGAGTGTTTCCCCGTGTTATACAACAAGTTTTGATGATTTGGTTGAAGTAAAAACTTAATCTTTAGATTGAGTTAAAGAATGGCTCCCCGGGCCGGGCTCGAACCAGCGACCGATCGGTTAACAGCCGATTGCTCTACCACTGAGCTACCGAGGAACACAATTTAGGTGTTAATAAAAAAAAGAAAAAAAAACAAGCAAAATATGGAGGCTCGGAGCGGAATCGAACCGCTGTGCAAGGCTTTGCAGGCCCCTACATAACCACTCTGCCACCGAGCCAAATTTTTTGGACAATTAATCTGTTATTAACTTCAAGTCAATTAATCAAAATTTACATAGTCAAAAAAATAATAAACATATCAATTTTACAAGTTATTATGTATACAAAATCCATTAAAAATTATCCTAAATGAACATAAATTTTGAAAAAAATCGAGAGATTATGATAGAAAATCAACTCAAACCAAATAAAATAACTGATACTAATATTTTGTCAGTTTTTAATATGATTTCTAAAGAAAATTTTATTTCTAAAGACAAAATAAATATATGTTATTCTGATCAAGATATTTCAGTAAAACAAGCAAGAGGGTATTTAAAAAATCTACATCTTGCTCAAATATTATATTATGCCAAAATTAAAAAACATGAAAAAGTTTTACATATTGGAGGACTTACGGGGTATTTATCTGTTTTAATTGCCAAATTAAGTAATGAAATTTATGTTACAGATAAAGATGAAGACTGTGTAGAAGATATAATTAAAAATTTTAAAGATAATGAAATTAAAAATGGTTATGTTTTTATTCAAAATTTCTCTGAAGGTTTGATGGAGAAGAAGCCTTATGATTTAATAATCATTGATTGTCCACAATATAAAATTAATCTTGATTTACTAAATCAATTAAATGTGGAAGGAAGAATTATATATATTGAAAAAATTAACAAAGAATTATCTAAAGCATATAAAATGACTAAATTTGAAAATAATTATTCTAAAGAGTTCTTATTTGATGTATTTTCTAATTTTTATCTTACTAGAAAAGAGGAAGGATTTAATTTTTAATGATAAAAATATTATTAATTTTTTTTATTTTGATTTCTAAATTTGCATTCGCAATTAATATTGATGAAGCAATAAAAAGTACAATTGAAAATAATCCAAAAGTTCAAATTGCATATGAAAAGTTAGAAGAATCAAAAGAGCTTATTGAAAATGCTTATAATCAAAAACTTCCAACTATTACTAGTACAATATCAGGTACATATTCTAATTCTGAAACTTCAACATCAAAAACAACTTCCACTTCTGAAACTTTTACGGATAAATATAAATTAACACTTAGTCAAAATTTATATGATGCAGGTGAGAAAAATTTGGAAATACTGAGATCAAAATTACTATTTGATAAAGAAGTAATTAATTTTAAAGTAACTATCCAAAATCTTATACTTTCTGCAATTGACGGCTACCTTACAGTTATAAATTATGAAAAATCTCTAGAAGCTAGTAATAAAAATTTTGACTCAGTTTCAAGATTTCTTGATGAAACTAAGACTAAATTTAATTTAGGTTCTGCAACACTTTATGAACTTCAAAATGCTGATTCAGCTTACGCTATTGCTGAAACTAATTTATTTATAGCTCAGCAGAATTATGAAGTTAGCAAGATTACTTTTAATAGAATAGTTGGTTTAAAACCAATTAATTTAGAAGAAGTTGTAGATATTAATGATAATATAAACTTGAAAAATTTTATTAAAAATGTTGAAAAAAATAATTATACATTAGCTTCACTTGATAATGATGTAAAAAATACAAATATTTTGCTTTCAAAAGAGAAACTCAGCAACAAGCCTTCTTTAGATTTATCAACTTCAGTAGAATATTCGGACTCAGGAAGAATTGATAATGGTACAGAAACAACAAATGGTACAATTGGATTAACATTGACAATTCCAATTTTTCAAAAAAATAACGACAAATCGGATATACGAAAATATCAATCGCAATTATTACAGTCAGAATTAACATATGATGACACTAAACAAGATCTAAGAATACAAGCTTCTAATTTGTATAAAAACTATTTAATTAGTAAATCAAATATTTCTTCAAATAGTAAGCAGTTAAAATCAATTCAAACTTCTCTTGAAAGTATTAAAGAAGAATACAATATCGGTACCAAAACAATAACTGACTTAATTGAGGCTGAAAGTGAGCTTTTAAATGTTAATGTTAATTATCATGCTTCAAAAAAAGATATGATACTAAATTATTTCAATATTATGGCTCTTGAAGGCTCATTAATAGCAGCTTTTGAAAATTTTTTACCTAGTTATAATTAAGCTTTAGTATTTCATTTACTTAATTTATAAGTAATTATTATGAGCAATAACGAGTCCATTAAAGATACTTTAAATGTTATAAGAAAAGCATTAGAAGATGAAAATGAATTTTCTTCAAAAAATAGTAATATACTTATACTAAATAAAAAAATAAATGATGATGGTACAGTTAAATTATTAAATCAATCTGATGATATTAATGAAATAAATAATATAATTGATAATAAACTTACTGATTTACTTGAAAAAAAAATGAGTAACATGCTTGAAAGTCAACTACCAATTATTCTAGATAATTATTTTAAAAATAAAAAATAACATGACACTCCCAAAGTTCTTTGATTTTTTAGAGGATGAAAAAATTATTTATTCTGATTGGGAAAAATCTAATTGTTTTAAGTCTAAAAAAAATAAAGAATCATATTCAATTATGATGCCTCCTCCAAATGTGACAGGAAGTTTGCATATGGGGCATGCTCTTACTTTTACAATTCAAGATATTTTAATTCGTTTTCATAGAATGAAAGGGAAAGAAGTACTTTGGCAAGCTGGAACAGATCATGCTGGTATTGCAACACAAATGGTTGTTGAAAGAAAATTATCTGAACAAGGCATAGACAGAAGGAAACTAGGTAGGGAAAAATTTATAGAAAAAGTATGGGAATGGAAAGATGAATCAGGTGGAAATATAAGTAATCAATTGAGAAGGCTAGGAGCCTCAGCCGATTGGTCTAGAGAGAGATTTACTATGGATGAAGGTCTTTCTAAAGCAGTAAGGAAAGTTTTTGTTGATTTATACAATGATGGAATAATTTACAAAGATAAAAGATTAGTAAATTGGGATCCAAAATTATTAACTGCAATCTCAGATTTAGAAGTTGAACAAAGAGATCAAGAAGGCAGCCTTTGGCACATAAAATATCCAATAAATAAACATAATTATATAGTTGTAGCTACTACAAGGCCAGAGACATTATTAGGTGACTCCGCTGTTGCAGTTCATCCTGAAGATACAAAATATAAAAATTTAATTGGTCAATTTTGTAAGCTGCCATTAGTTAATAAAAATATACCAATTATTGCAGATGAATATGCTGATCCAGAAAAAGGTTCTGGAGCAGTGAAAATTACACCAGCTCATGATTTTAATGATTTTGAAGTTGGTAAAAGACATCAACTAGAATTTATTAATATTTTTGATGAATTTGCAAAAATAAATGAAAATGCACCAGAAAGGTTTCAAGGGTTAGATAGATTTGATGCTAGAAAATTAATATTAGAAGAGCTTACACAATTAGGTTTACTTATTAAGGAAGAAAAACAAGAGATGGTTATTCCTTATGGGGATAGATCAGGAGTGGTTATTGAACCATGGTTAACAGATCAATGGTTTTGCAATGCTAAAAAATTAGCAATAGATCCTATTAAGTCAGTTAAAGAAAATAAGACAGCTTTTGTTCCAAAAAATTGGGAAAATACTTTTTTTAATTGGATGGAAAATATTCAACCTTGGTGCATCTCAAGACAGTTATGGTGGGGACACCAAATACCTGCATGGAATGGACCTGATAATAAAAGTTTTGTTGCTGTATCACTAGAGGATGCAAAATTAATGGCAAAAAACTATTATGGAAAAGAAGTTGAATTAAAACAAGATGAAGATGTATTAGATACTTGGTTCTCTTCAGCTCTTTGGACTTTCTCTACATTAGATTGGCCTAATACAACATACGAACTTGATAGATTTTATCCGGGCAATGTACTTGTTACTGGTTTTGATATTATTTTTTTCTGGGTTGCGAGAATGATGATGATGGGATCGCATTTTATGAAAGAAACTCCCTTTAAAGATATTTATATTCATCCATTAATTAGAGACGAAAAAGGTCAAAAAATGTCTAAGTCAAAGGGTAATATAATAGACCCATTAGTTTTATTAGATAAATATGGGGCTGATACATTAAGATTTACTTTAACAGCTTTATTAAATCCAGGCAGAGATGTAAAGTTAGCTGAAGACAGAGTAAAAGGATATAAGTCGTTTACCAATAAAGTTTGGAATGCTGCAAATTTTTTAAATTTAAATGATGTTAAATTTATTGATCAAATTGATACTGAAACAATAAACTTAGATAGTAGTAAGTGGATACTAAAAGAGTTTGAAGAAGTTCAAAAAAAATATTTTTTAAATATTGAAAAATATCAATTTCATGAAATAGCCAGTTTAATATACCATTTCACTTGGCATACATTTTGTGATTGGTATATTGAGTTTATTAAATCTGATTTTAAAGACACTGATAAATCTGAAGAAACAAAAAAAGTTTCAGGATGGGTTTTTGTTCAAACATTAAAATTACTTCATCCAATAATGCCCTTTATTACTGAAAAATTATGGCTGTCTCTTGTCGATAAAGAGACTTTTTTAATGAGTCAGAATTTTAGCAAAGTAAATTTTGATCAATCTTATGATAATAGCAAAAAATATATCTTAAAGATCATTGAAATATTAACATCCTTAAGAAATTTGAGAGCTAATTTAAATATATCTTATAAGAACGAAATTGATATTATTATAGATACAAAAAATAATAACCTAATAGATTTTATTATAAATTATCAAACAGAATTTAAAAGACTTCTAAAAATAAAATCAATATTGTTTGAAGAAAATACATCACAAAAAAAATCGGCCTTTATTGTTTTAAATGATATTACTGTCTTAATACCTTTGGATGGCATAGTTGATATAGAAAAAGAAATAATTAAATTAGAAGATAAAAAAAATTCATATGATGAAAAATTAAAATCTATTTTAGCAAAATTAAATAATAAAGCTTTTATTGAAAAAGCTCCTGATGATGTTATAGAAAATTTTAGAATTCAAGAGAAAGAAATGAAATCTTCTATTGAAAAAATTAATGAAATAATAAATACTATTAATTAAATGTCAGATAAAGGTTCAAATATTAAATCAAGACTCCCTAGCAGACATGTTAGTGTAGGTCCTAAAAGTGCACCTCATAGATCAATGTATTATGCTATGGGCTTAACAGAAGAACAGATTTATCAACCTTTTGTTGGTGTAGCTACTACTTGGAATGAATCTGCTCCATGTAACATTACATTAGGCAGACAGGCTCAAGCTGTAAAAAAAGGTGTTAAAGAAGTAAATGGTACACCTAGAGAATTTACTACAATAACTGTAACAGACGGTATAGCCATGGGCCACGAAGCTATGAAAGCCTCTTTAGTAAGTAGGGAAGTTATTGCTGACTCAGTTGAATTATCTGTAAGAGGACATTGTTATGACGGTATAGTTGGTCTTGCAGGATGTGATAAATCACTACCTGGTTTAATGATGTCTATGGTAAGGTTAAATATTCCTTCAGTATTTATATATGGTGGTTCAATATTGCCTGGTAATTATAAAGGTAAAGATTTAACAATTATTGATGTTTTTGAAGCCGTAGGAAAGCATGCTTCAGGTGAAATTGATGAGAATGAGTTAAAAAATATTGAAAAAGTTGCATGCCCAACGGCAGGTTCTTGTGGAGGTCAATTTACTGCAAATACTATGGCTTGTATCTCTGAAGCTATTGGCTTAGCATTAACTAATTCTGCTATGACTCCAGCTACATATGAAGAAAGAGATAATTATGGTTTTGAAAGTGGTAAAGCGGTGATGAACCTTATAGAAAAAAATATTAGACCCAGAGATATAGTTACTTTAGACTCTTTAAAAAATGCAGCAGTTGTTGTAGCCGCCACTGGCGGTTCTACAAATGCAGCTCTTCATTTACCTGCCATAGCTAACGAAGCAGGAATTAAATTTACTTTGAAAGATGTTGTCGAAATTTATCAATCTACACCATACATAGGAGATATGTCACCTGGCGGTAAATACGTTGCAAAAGATTTATATGAAGTTGGAGGTGTTCCTACAGTTATAAAATCTCTTTTAGATGGAGGATATATAAATGGTGATTGTATGACAGTTACTGGCAAAACTATTGGTGAAAATCACAAAAGTGTTATTTTTCCAAAAGATCAAGATGTTGTTTATACTTGTGATAATCCCATTAGTAATCATAGTTCAGTTGTAGGCTTATGGGGTAATCTTGCTGAAGAGGGTTCAATTTCTAAAATAGCTGGCTTAAAAAATTTATCTTTTAAAGGTAAAGCTAAATGTTTTGATTGTGAAGAAGATGCTTTAACTGCAGTTTTAAAAAATGAAATTATTGCAGGGGATGCAGTAATAATTCGATATGAAGGACCAAAAGGCGGTCCAGGAATGAGAGAAATGCTATCGACTACAGCAGCAATATATGGTCAAGGTTTAGGTGAGACTGTTGCCTTAATTACAGACGGTAGATTTTCTGGAGGTACTAGAGGTTTTTGTATTGGTCATGTTGGACCAGAAGCTGCTGTCGGTGGAATGATAGGGCTTTTAAAAGATGGTGACGAAATTGTAATTGATGCAATTAAAGGCGAGATAAATGTTTCTTTAACTGATGAAGAAATTATTAAAAGAAAAAAGGATTGGAAACCAAGAACTACTAATCATAATTCTGGATCAATTTGGAAATATGCACAAACTGTTGGACCGGCTTATGAAGGTGCTGTTACACAACCTGGAGCAAAAGACGAGACTCACACCTACGCGGATATTTAATCCTCTAAAGTAATTGTAACTGGAGTATGATCTGAAGCTTTTTCCCATCCCCTAGGTTCACGATTTACTTCAACTTTTTTTATTAAGTCAGTAACATTCGCTGTAGTTAAAAAGTGATCAATTCTAAGACCATTTCCTTTTTGCCATCCTCCACCCCGATAACCCCAGAATGTCCAGTTAGTCTTACCTTCAATAAAATGTTTAACCAGATCTGTAAAACCCATATTGATTAATATTCTATACTGTTCTCTGGTTAAAGGATGAGCACATGCATCATTTTTAAAATTTTCCGGAGAATATACGTCATCATCTGATGGAATCACATTAAAGTCCCCAGCTATTATAATTGGTATATTATTATCTTTAAGATCTTTTATATATTTATTTAATTTTTTCATCCACTCAATCTTGTAATCAAATTTTTCTGTTTCAATTGGATTACCATTTGGAAGATAAATATTAATTAATTTTACTTTCTTCTTTATCTTTTTTAGTTTTATTTCAGTTTCAATAAATCTAGCATTTGGATCATTATATTTAGGAATTGATAAATTTTTAACTTCTAGTGAATTTTTACTTAATATTGCCACTCCATTCCAAGCTTTTTGACCATTTACATAAGATTTATATCCCATACTTTTTATTAATTCTTTTGGAAATCCGTCTTCAACAGTTTTTAACTCTTGAAGTAAATATATATCTGATTGATCTTTTTTTATAAATTTTTCTAAATGTTCAATTCTTGCATTAACTGAATTTACATTCCATGTTGATATTTTCATCAAATAGAAAATGAAGTACCACAACCACAGGATGATGACGCTTGAGGATTGGTGATCTTAAAAGAAGATCCAATCAATTCATTAACATAATCAATTTTTGAATTTTGAATTAATTCCATTGAAGTTTCATCTATAACTACATTGATTTTTTCTTCTTCAATTAAAATATCATCCTCTTTTTTTAGATTTTCAAAGTCAAATTTATATTGGAATCCTGCACATCCTCCGCCTAAAACAGTAATTCTGAAATAACTAGCTGAGTCTTTTTTTAAAATAGATGCTATATGTTCTTGAGCATTGCTTGTTATTTCTATCTTATTCATAATAAATCAATATATATACTTATTTATATTTAGAATTTATAGCAAAATTTGCAATGTTTAACCATTTAGCTGCATCACCTCAATCAAGTAAAGGCCGATTATTTAAAGAAATTGACTCAGATCATAACAGAAGTCCTTATGAAAGAGATAGATCAAGAGTAATTCATTCAAGTTCTTTTCGTAAATTAAAATTTAAAACTCAAGTATTTATTGAGAGTGAAATTGACTATTATAGGACCAGACTTACACATTCATTAGAGGTATCTCAAATTTCAAGATCAATTTGTAGATTGTTAAATTTAAATGAAGATTTAGGAGAAACTGTTGCATTGGCTCATGATCTGGGACATCCTCCTTTTGGTCATAATGGTGAAAAAGCATTAAACCATGCAATGCAAGATCATGGAGGTTTCAATCATAATGATCAAACATTACGAGTACTTACTTATATTGAAAAGAGACATCCTGATTTTAATGGCCTGAATCTGACTTGGGAAAGTTTAGAAGGTATTGTAAAACATAATGGAGTAGTTTTAAAAAATATACCTTTTCATATAAATTTATATAATAAAAAACATAATTTATTTTTAGACAAGCAACCATTTTTAGAATCACAAGTTGCAGCAATTTCTGATGATGTGGCATATAATAATCACGATATTGAAGATGCGATCAGAGCGGGTTTACTTACTATAGATCAACTTAAAGAAAATGTTTTTTTTAAAAAAATTATTAAAGATTTAAAAAAAGAATATAAGAATATTGATGATAAATTACTTATGTTTCAGGTTTTAAGAAAAAGTATGTCTTTAATGATCCAAGATATTTTCATGGAAACAAGTAATAATATTAAAAATTTTAAGATTAATACAACTGATGATTTTCAGAATCATAATAACTTTGTTGTTTGCTTCTCTACTGGAATGAATTCAAAATCAAAAGATATTAAATCTTTTTTATTTGATAATGTTTATAATCACAAAAATCTTCTCAAAAAAAGACATAAAGTAGAAAAAATAATTTTAAATTTATTTAAATATTTTTATAGCTCTCCAAATAAACTTCCTGATGATTGGTTAAATAAAAATGAACCTATAGAAAGAATAATTTGTGATTATATTTCAGGAATGACAGATAGATTTGCTTCAAGACTTCATAAGGAATTATATGAATAATCATATAGAATTACTTCATAATTATTTTATTAAATATTCTAGAGATTCTATAGATAAAAATTTATTTGAAAATATTAATACAAAATCAATAAGTATTGATTTTTCATCTAAATCAAGAAAAGGTGATGTTTCTTCAAACTTTTATCTTGTCGCAATAAAAAAAATTAAAGAAAAAAATTTCAACTTTAAAGACGATTTATTAAAAGGTTTAAGTGAATTGTTTTTTGTGCAAGATTGTCATATTTCTAAAAATGGTTTCATTAATATTAATATTAAAAAAGAATTTCTAATTGAGCAAATATTTTATTTACTTAATGAAAAAGACAAATTTGGTAAATCAAATTTTGGCAAAGGAAAAAATGTTAATATAGAATTTGTATCAGCTAATCCTACTGGTCCAATAACAGTAGCTCATATGCGAGGGGCCGTTCTTGGGGATGTAATAACATCTTTACTTTTAAATTCAGGTTATAAAGTTACTAGAGAATATTATGTTAATAATGCTGGTTCTCAAATCAATATACTTGGTAATTCCTTATACAAAAGATATTTGGAGCTATGTGGTCAATCTATAAAATTAAATCATGATGAATATCCAGGTGAATACCTTATTGAAATAGCTAAGTTAATTAAAAATGAGGATGGAGATAAATGGGTTGAAAAAGATTCTAAAGATAAAGAAAATTACTTTAAAACTTATGCTGTTAAGTATTTGCTTAATATTATAAAAAAAGATCTAAAACTTCTAAATATTGAATTTGATAAATTTTCATTTGAGACAGATATAGTTTCTAGTAATGTAATAAATGATTTATTTAAAATTTTAGATGATTCTGATCTTTTATATAATGG
This sequence comes from uncultured Alphaproteobacteria bacterium, assembly GCA_902586695.1. Lineage (GTDB taxonomy): Bacteria > Pseudomonadota > Alphaproteobacteria > HIMB59 > CACPNW01. Next base: position 11,685 of record CACIIL010000014.1, read on the forward strand.
GGTATTAGAAAAACCTAAAGGTGAAGATATTGATGATTGGGAACCAAGATCACAATTACTTTTTAAATCTTCTCAAATTTTTGATGATCAAGATAGAGCATTAAAAAAATCTAACGGAGAATGGACTTATTTTGCTAATGATGCAGCTTATCATTTAGATAAATTTAATAGAAAATTTGACAAATTAATTAATATTTGGGGAGCTGATCATATTGGATATATTCCTAGAATGAAATCAGTTTTAAAAACTATTTCCAATTCTGAAAATTATCTTGAAGTTTTAACTTGTCAAATTGTAAGGTTAATTAAGAACAATAAAATTTTAAAAATGTCCAAGAGAGAAGGTAATTTTGTAACTTTAAATGAAGTTTATAATCAAGTTGGAAAAGATCCTCTTAGATATTTTATGATATCCAAAAAGTCTGAAACTTCAATAGATTTTGATTTAAATAAAGTTATTGAAAAAAATAAAGACAATCCAGTTTTTTATTGTCAATATGCTTACGCTAGAGCTTCCTCAGTTATAAACAAAGCTAATGATTTAGGAATAAATATTAATTCATTTAATAAAAATACAAAAATAAAAGAATATTTAACAAATGATGAAATTGAAATAATTTTAAAATTGTTGTCATATCCTTATATCTTGCATCAGTCTTCTTTAAAAAGAGAACCTCATAGATTAACAAATTTTATAGAAGATGTTTCAATATCTTTTCATTCATTTTGGAATAAAGGTAAAGAAAATGAATCACTACGTTTTATTGATGAAAAAAATATTTTAAAATCACAAACTAAATTATTATGGCTACATTCAATGAGAATAGTTTTTGAGAATATTTTTAATATTATTGGAATTGATTATCACGAAACAATGTAATGAAACGTAGGATTATTTTTAAAAAAAAAAGATCAATTACAAAAATTGTAACATTTTCCTTATTTGTATTAATTTTTTTATTATTTTTTATTTTTTACTTAAACAGCAAAAACGAATTTTTAGTTATTCCAAAAAATAATGAAAGTTTTTATATAATACCTGAAGATAGAGGTGGTGAGAAAGTTGCTAATTTAGATAAAAAAAGCTTGAATCTAAAATCAGTAAAAAAAAGTGATACACTTAAAAATGATGCAAAAGATTTTCCCTTTAGTATACAATTCTACTCAAATAATGACTTATTGAGTATAAACAACTATCTAAACAAAATAACTAAATCAAAAGAAAATATTTATTATTTAGAAGATTTCTTTATTTTAGCCCTTAATACGGACATTGGATTAGATTATTTTTTACTCTATAAAAAATTTGCAACTAGGGAAGCTGCAAAAAAATACTGTTTGAAATTTTTAACTAAAATTGAGAGATGTTTAATTGTAGATTTCACTAAATTTTAAATTAGCCAGAATCACATTAAATTACTATAATAATTTATGCTTAATATCGATAATGATATAAAAGAATTAAATTCATCTAAACAGTTTAATATTTCTTTAAACTCATATGAGGGGCCAATTGATCTTCTTTTAGATTTAGCCAGAAAACAAAAAGTCGATTTATCTGAAATTTCTATTTTAGAATTAGCTGAACAATACATTGATTTTATTAATAAATATCATGATTTACATCTGGAAATAGCAGCTGATTATTTAGTAATGGCTGCATGGTTAACCTATCTAAAGTCAAGATTACTATTACCTAAAGAAGAAAAATCAGATGAACATTCGCCAGAAGAACTGGAAGAAGCTCTTAAATATCAACTTCAAAGATTAGAAGCTTTCCAATCAATTTCTAAAAAATTATATTCTCGCTCTTTGATTGGTAGAGATGTTTTTTATGGTGGTTCATCAGAAGGATTAAAAGTAAAATATATTATCAAATATTCTTCTACCCTTTATGATTTATTAAAGGCATATTCGTTTATTCTTCAAAAAGAAGATAGGGTGAGTCATCTTACTATTGCTTATTCTGAATTATTTTCCGTAGATGATGCTATACAAAGACTTAAAGGTATTTTTGGAGAAGTTAAAGAATGGACAAATTTTTTAAACTTAATTCCTAAATTTAATTATAATAAAGTAGTTAATAAATCTATTTTATCTTCAAATTTTGTTGCATCCCTTGAATTAGCTAAGAATGGCTTTATAGATGTTAAACAAACTACTGCATTTGGAAATATATTTGTAAAATTAAAAAAATGAGCGTCAATAAAGATACTAAAATTTTAGAAGCTATTTTATTTGCTTCCGGTGCTCCAGTTTCTGAAGAAGATCTTAAAGAAAAAATGATTAATAAAAAAGATTTTAAGAATGAAATAACTAAACTTCAAGATTTTTATCAAACTAGAGGAATTAATCTGTTAAAAACAGGTAATAAATGGTCATTCAGAACATCTGAATCGATTAAAGATGAATTAACCATATTCAAACAACAAAAAAGAAAATTATCTAGAGCAGCAACAGAAACTTTATCAATAATTGCATATCAACAACCAATTACAAGATCTGAAATAGAAAATATTAGAGGGGTGCAGATGGGAAGAGGCTCTTTGGATCATTTAATGGAAATTGGTTGGATTAAACCGTCTGGTAGAAAAAATGTTCCTGGTAAGCCTGTCTTATGGATAACTACTGAATTATTCATGGAACATTTTGGTATTAAAAATATGTCTGATTTACCAAATAAAGATGAATTAAAAGCTAGTGGATTCTTAGAAAAAAGATCAGCTATTGCAACAATTACTGATATTGCCAATACATCTGATTTAAATATAGATGATGAGGTTGAGGAAGAAACATTAGATGATTTCATATCTGAAAAAAATACTTCTAAATAATTATAAACTTTATTTTTCCTTGCTTTTCCTTGATTTTATTGAGTTTTACTTTTTTGATTTTTACGTTATGAGCGTTTTATAAAAGGAGAATATATATGACACCAAGTATTTGGCAACTTTTGATAGTATTGGTTATTGTGTTATTATTATTTGGTAGAGGTAAAATACCACAGCTTATGGGAGATATGGCTAAAGGAATTAAATCCTTTAAAAAAGGCATGAGCGATGATGATAAAAAAGAAGACAAAAATATAGAGAATAATTCAGACGAAGAAAAGTAATCATGCTTTCATTTGGCTGGGCTGAAATTCTTCTAGTTTTCATTGTAGTTATTATTTTTGTAGGACCTAAAGAATTACCTAAATTAATTAAGCAATTATCATCTTTTACTAAATCTATTAAGAAATTATCTAGAGAATTCAAATCTTCATTAAATGAAATTGCTGATCAAGAAGAATTTAAGGAAATAAATAAGTCTATAATGGAAGTTAAAGATTTAAAAGAAGATTTTGATATTAAAAAAAATTTAGAAAATGAAATTAATTCAATAAAGGAAACATCTAATTTAGTTGAAAAAGACCTTCATGATATAAATAAAAAAAAGACTCAAGATGAGGCTGATTTAATTTAGTAAATATTATGACTAATCAAGAATTTAAAGAAATGTCACTTATTGATCATCTTACAGAATTAAGAAAAAGACTACTTTGGAGCTTTGTTTATATTATAATAATTTTTATCGTTTGTTTCTATTTTGCCAGTGATCTATTTTATTTTCTTGCTAAACCTTTAGTAAATTTACTTCAAACAGACAAGGGGCAAGGGTTTATATATACTGCCTTACAGGAAGCTTTTTTTACAGAACTTAAAATTGCATTTTTCTTTGCTTTATTTTTTGCATTTCCATTAATTGCAATACAAATCTGGAAATTTATAGCTCCTGGTTTATACAAAAATGAAAAAAATGCTTTTTTACCATTTTTAATTGCGACTCCTATTTTATTTTTTGCTGGAGGTGCAATGGTATATTACTTAATTGCTCCAATTGCTTGGAATTTTTTTCTTTCCTATCAAAATATGAGTGATTCAGGTGTTCCAATAAGATTGGAAGCTAAAATGGGAGAATATTTATCCTTAATGATGAGATTTATATTCGCATTTGGCCTTGCTTTTCAACTACCAGTTGTTTTGGGTTTAATGGCAAAGGTGGGAATAGTTAATCATACTTCTCTAAAAAAATTTAGAAAATATGCAATTGTAATAGCTTTTTTAGCTGCAGCATTTTTAACTCCACCTGATCCTTTCAGTCAAATTAGCCTAGCTTTGCCAATTATATTACTTTATGAAGTTTCTATTTATATAGCTAAAATTATTCAAAAAAATAAAAGAGAAGACTAATGCATAACATAAATTATATTCGAGATAATCCGACAGAATTTGATAATTTTATGAAATCTAGAGGTGAAAACCCCATAGCAAATAAAATTATTGAAATTGATAAAGAAAAACGAGAAACCCAAACAGTATTGCAAAATTTATTGGCTGAAAGAAATCTTCTATCAAAAACTATTGGTAAGCTTAAAAGTGAAAAAAAAGATGCAGTAAATGAATTGGCTAAAGTGGAAGATCTTAAAATTAAAGTTAACTCTCTTAAAGAACTTGAAAATCTAAAAGGTGATGAGTTAAATGCAATTTTAAGCAGATTACCTAATATTCCAGATTTAAGTACACCAGTTGGTAGGAATGAGGATGAAAATACATTTTATAGAGAATGGGGTGAAAAGCCATCTTTTAACTTTGCTCCAAAGTTACATTTTGAAATAGGTGAAAATTCAAATTTAATGAATTTTGAAACTGCTTCAAAGTTGTCTGGATCAAGATTTGTAATACTAAAAGGTCAATTATCAAAACTAGAAAGAGCTCTTGCTAATTATATGCTTGAAAAACATACTTCAGTTAATGGATATGTTGAGATGCATGTTCCTTATTTAGTAAAAGCTTCAACCTTATATGGCACAGGCCAATTACCAAAATTTGCTGAAGATTTATTTCAAGCCGGTGATGATCATTGGCTTATTCCAACAGCTGAAATTCCTTTAACTTCTCTTTATAGTAATGAAATTTTAAATATTAGTCAGCTGCCTATGAGAGTGACATCATATACCCCTTGCTTTAGATCAGAAGCTGGAGCAGCGGGAAAAGATACAAGAGGAATGCTTAGACAACATCAATTCACTAAAGTTGAATTAGTATCTTTAGTTGAGCCTGAGCACTCAAATGATGAACTTGAAAGAATGCTTAATTGCGCAGAAGGTATACTTAAAGATTTAGATCTTCACTATAGAGTAATGAACTTATGTACAGGTGATATGGGCTTTGCTGCAAAAAAAACATATGACATTGAAGTATGGCTTCCAGGGGAAAATAAATATAGAGAAATTTCTAGTTGTTCTAATTGTGGTGATTTTCAAGCTAGGAGGATGAATACTCGTTACAAAAATAATGATCAAAATACACATATTCATACTTTAAATGGATCTGGTTTAGCAGTTGGAAGAACATTAATAGCAATTTTAGAAAATTATCAAACTCCTGATGGTAATGTAAAAATACCAGAAGTTTTAAAAAAATATTTTGATAACGAAAAAAATCTCTTTTAGTGCTTGATGTAAAAAAAATAAGATTAATTTTAGAATTAAGGGAAGCTGGTATATCAGATACAAAAATTTTATCAGCCATTGAGAAAATTCCTCGTGAGAAATTTATACCTGAAAATTTTAGAAATCAAGCTTATGACAATTTAGCTCTTCCTATCGGTGATAATCAAACTATTAGCCAGCCATTTGTAGTTGCTAAAATGACTCAATTACTTGAAATACATCAAAATCATAAGATATTAGAAATTGGTACTGGAAGTGGCTATCAAAGTGCAATTTTATCAAAATTGGCTAGAAGAGTTTACACTATTGAAAGAATAAAAAATTTATTAATAAAAGCTGAAAAAGTTTTTGAAGATTTAAAAATTTCAAATATTGTTGCCAAGTATGCTGATGGTAATTTAGGATGGAAAGAACAAATACCTTTCGATAGGATAATAATTACAGCTGCAACTAATAAAATTTCTAAAGAAATAAGCTCACAAATACATGAAGGAGGTATAATTGTATCTCCGATGGTAAATAATAATAAACAAATAATAATAAAATATACAAAAATTAATAATGTTTTAAAATCAGAAATATTTGATGATGTTTTATTCGTACCAAATCTTTCTGGAACTGAATAAAATTATAAATTTAATAATGATTTATATTTTTTATTACAATAATAAAAATATATTAAACCAATAGTCCAGTGCATTCCTGCTAATGCAAAAAACATATAGTTATAATTTTCACCTAATTGTATAAATATGATATAGATCATTATAAAGGGAATTAATACAAATCTCATTATTGCCATATACATAACTATTATTGCTCTTTTCAAACCTTGGAATGTTGCATTTCCTATGAAAAAAAAAGGAAATGCTGGAAACATTACAGAAGATATTTTTAAATAATCTGATCCATATTTTATTACTGTTTCATTGTTAGTAAATAAATTCATTGCAAATTCTGCAGTTAAAAAAATTATTAGACCTAGAATTAATAATATCATTACCCCTAATCTAACACCTGTCCTATATGTTTCTAAAACACGTATATATTGGTGAGCGCCGTAATTTTGTCCAACGATAGTAACAGTTGCTGTACTCAAACCTAATAATGGTAAGAAAAATAATTGTTCATACCTACCTGCTGAAGTATATCCTGCAATAGCTTCAACTCCAAAAAAACCAACAAAGTATATTAAAATATATGAACCAACTGCTATCATCATCATTCCAATAGAAGCCGGTATGCCTTGTGATAAAATACTTTTAATAATCTTATATTTAGGAAAAAAAGTAAATTTAATGTATTTAAATATTAGAGTTCTTTTTAATTTTATAAATAAATAAAATATACCAATAAATTGAGAAATAATTGTTGCATAGGCAATTCCTTCAATACCTAAAGGTGAAATAATTTGATATGAAAAAATTTTACCTGAAATTAATACTGGATTTAATAATATATTTAAAAAAAAACTAAAGATTAAAACATTTCTATAACTTTTGGTATCTCCTTGGGCGCTTAAAGATGAATTTATTGACATAAGCAGAAAAATAAAAATCGAACCAAAGAAAATAATATTTATATATTTTAAAGATAATTCAAGTGTTTCAATATCATTATTTATAAAACTAATTAATGATGAACTAAAATATATACCAAATGAAGTAACAAAAATTGAGATAAAAATAGAAAGTATAAATGATTGCGAAAAAATTTTACCTGACATCTCTAAATTATTTTCGCCGATACTATTCGCAATTAAAGAAGTCGTTCCAATACTTAATCCTATTCCTAAAGCTATTATAATAAAGTAAATTGGAAAAATTTGCCCAATTGCTGCTAAAGCAGATTCAGAAATCATTTTACCAGCAAATATTGAATCAACTACAGAATATAAGTTTTGAAAAATTGTACCAATAGATGAAGGTATAGCTATTTTAGCAAACAATGCATAGATATTATCATTTTTTAAATCAATATTTTCATTTGTCATTTATATTTTTTGAATTTTTGGTTTTATATTACAATCTTCATTTTTAAAAATTTTATAAAGTTCTTTAATACATTCTTTCATGTTTTGTATAAGAAAATCACTGCCATTAAACAAAATCATTCCATTACCCTTCATTCCAATTTTATCATCATATTTTGTTATTGGTAATTCTATTCTTGTAATTATATTTGATCCGATTTTTCTAATATTTTCAATAAATAAATCATTATTTTGAATATTTAAAATTGGATACCAAACTAGTACAGTCAAATTATAATATTTATTATTAATTAAACGTAAAGTACTAACAACTCTTTCAAAATCACTTTCTGATTCATATGGTGGATCTATTAAAACTAAAATCTTTTCATTCTTATTAATTATTTGTTTTGTGAAATCATAACCATCCTTATTATAAAATTTTGAATTTATTTTTTTTGATAAATTTTGTCTTAATATTTTAAATTCATTTTCATCAAATTCATAAAATAGTAATTTATCAAGATTATCAGTTACATTGCTCATAATTAAGGGAGAACCAGGATAAAATAACAATTTTTTTGAATTATTAATTTGTCTTAAAACTTTTAAATAATATTTAATTGATAAATTCTTATCATTATAATTTTCCAATTTGTTTATGCCCATTTCATATTCTTTATCTTGAGACATATATTCACTATTGAATTTATACATTCCATTGCCTGAGTGTGTATCAATGTAAATTATTGATTTATGGTGTTTTTTTAAGCTTTTATATGCTTGTAAAAGGCATATATGTTTCAATACATCCGCATAATTACCTGCGTGATAACCGTGATTATAACTTAACATTTAATGAATAAATTCCTTGCAATTAATAAGTTTATTGTTAATTAATCTAAATTATTAATCAACGAGAGATTTTATAAAGACTATAAAAAAAAATTAAAAATCTTAAATTTCACAAAAATTAAAAAAGGAGTAAAATAATGCCAACAGGTAAAATTAAATGGTTTAATCCAACCAAAGGATATGGATTTATTGAAAATGATGCAGGAGGTAAAGATGTATTCTTGCATATATCTGCTTTAGAAGAGGCAGGAATTGACACATTACAAGAAGGAGAAGCTGTTTCATTTGATATAGGTGAAAACAGAGGAAAAGAAAACGCAACAAACGTAAAAAAAGTTTAATTTATATTTGATCAAATTTTTAGAATGGGCTGGTGTTATTACAGCTATATTGTATTCTTTATTTGTTGCCCTTAATATAGGATTAGAATTTCTTGGATTTTTTTTATTACTAATCTCTGCTTTATTGATTGGTATTTGGGCACTTAAATTAAAGTATAAAGGAATTTTATTTTTACAATTTTTTTATGCATCCGCAGCTGTTATAGGTATGTTTAGATGGTTTGGTCAAAGTTAATTATTATTATTTTTCTTTTCATAAATACTTTAAATGCCGCTGAATTAACACAAGAAGAAAAAAATTATTTTAAATTTCTTGATTTAAATAATGATGGATTTGTAACTATTGACGAAATAAATCAATCAACGAATATTATTTTTCAATTAATTGATGTTAACAAAGATAATAAACTTTCATTAATTGAGTTAGAGGATTTAAAACAAATCATAGAGTTAATCAAATGAGTATATGGGGTAGATTACTAGGAGGAGCAGCAGGATTTGCACTAGGCGGGCCTATTGGTGCTATTTTAGGAGTAATGGCAGGTAGTGCTTTTGATAAAAAAAATAAAAGTTCATTTAATTATTCTAAAATTTCACAAGAACAAAAACAGCAAGTTTTTACAATAAGTTTTATTATCTTATCTGCTAAACTTGCAAAAAGTGATGGTCAAGTAACAAATGATGAAATTCAAGCTTTTAAAGAAAAATTTAATGTTCCAAAATCAGAGTTAAATAAAGTCGGAAAAATATTTAATGAAGCAAAAAAAGATGTTTATGGATATAAACAGATTGCAGATCAAGTAGGTTTATTATTTGCTGATAACAAAATTTTACTTGAAGAATTACTAAATAATTTATTTTACATTGCAGCCTCCGATGGACAAATTTCATTAAAAGAAATTGATTTATTAAGATCAATTTCACAATCATTTTCTTTTGATGAAAATACTTTTCAACGTATATTCCAAATGAATTTAAAAGATAATACATCCGATCCCTATAGAATTTTAGGTGTTAGTAGAAATGACTCTGATCAAGAAATTAGAAAAAAATGGATTCAATTAAATAAAGAGCACCATCCAGATAACTTGATTGCTAGAGGTATGCCGAAAGAATTTATTGAACAATCTAACAAGGAATTAGCTGCTATAAATCTAGCCTATGATAAAATAAAAGAAATTAGAGAAAAATCTTGATACCAAAAGATCTGTCCATTAATTCCATAGAGCAAGTTTATAAAAATATTAAATCATTTATTAATGTTACACCTTTAATTAAAGCCAATAAAATAATTGATGAAACTTTTAAAACTAATATTTTTTTAAAATTTGAATGTTTTCAAAAAAGTGGGTCATTTAAAGCAAGAGGAGCAATTAATAATATTCTATCTAGTGATAAAAAAGATCTTCAAAATGGAATTACTGCAGTAAGTGCAGGAAATCATGCAATTGCAGCTTCTTACGTATCAAATATTTTTAAACTTAAAAATAAAATTTTTCTTTATGAATCTGCAAATCCTTACAGAGTAAATATATGTAAAAATTACGGTGCTAATATTTTATTTACTAATGCTAATAAAGCGTTTGATGAAGTTAAGAATGCTGAAAAAGAAGGTTATAAATTTATACATCCATTTGATGGCACACATACTTTGCAAGGATCAGCTACTTTAGGTTTAGAAATTGCAAATCAAATTAATAATTTAAATACTAAAATTGATAATGTAGTAATTTCAGTTGGTGGAGGAGGTTTAATAAGCGGTATAGGCTCAACTTTAAAACAAATTTTTCCTCATATTAATGTTGTAGGTGTTGAACCTAATGGCGCAAAAGGAATGACAGATAGTCTAAAAATAAATTCTCCACTCAATAAAGTAGAAATTGATAGTATTGCTGATAGTTTGTGCGCACCTCTTCATATGGCATATTCTTTTGATGTGGCAAGTAAAGTAATTGATCAAATGATTAATATACAGGATAAAGATATGATTGAATCAATGATATTTGCTTTTAAAAATTTAAAATTATTTCTTGAGCCTGCCTGTGTGGCTGGTTTTGCAGCTTTAAAAAAAATGAATTTTTCAAAATTTAATAATCAAAATACTCTAATTTTATTATGTGGTTCAAACATTGATTTTCAATCTTGGTATCAAATAATTAAAAATTCTCAATAATTTTACCTCCTGTAATATTTTTCTTTACTCTAGTTGTATTTGGACTGCTTAGATTCAATTTTTTTACAGATCTTACAGCAATATAGGCAAACATTTGTGCTTCTAGTAAATCTCCATCAAATCCATAATTATCTATAATAGAAATTTTATATTTTTGATTAAGATGCTCAAACTGTGAAATTAAAAACTTATTTTTTCTTCCACCCCCTGTAAATATTATTTCATTTACATTTGTACAAATATCTTTTTCTAATAAATTCATAATCGAATAAATAGTAAAATAAATTGATGTACATAAGGCATTATTAGCCTTTATTGTTTTCAATTTTCTGATTAGATAGTGAAAATTATTTCTATCAAGCGATTTAGGAAATTTTTGCTTAAAGAATTTATCTCTTTTAAATATATCTAATATTCTTAAATTTATTTTACCTTTAGATGCTAAAACACCATCTTTGTCATATTTTTTTTTAAAAAAGTACATCATTAGGTCATCTGACATTGCATTTGCTGGCCCCATATCAGAGGAAATAAATTTTCTTCTGTATGTAAGTGCAAAATTTGCAACTCCACCTAAATTAATTATTACAGCTTTCTTATTTATTTTTTCCAAAATAAATTTGTGATAAAAAGCACCAATTGGAGCTCCTTGACCTCCATTGTTGATATCATTTTCTCTAAAATTACTGACTACTTTAGTATTAAAAGCTTTAGCTATTAATTTAGCATTACCTAATTGAATAGAAATTTTTTTGGAAGGATTGTGAAATATAGTTTGT
>CACIIL010000015.1 GCA_902586695.1 uncultured Alphaproteobacteria bacterium
CGTTGCAAAAAAAGTAATGGAAAATGAATCTATATGTTTAAGTGTATTATAAGCAACAATATTTGAAATCATATATCCTAAAGCTGCTAGAAGTATTAAAAATTTTGATATTAACTGAATAGAATTTGATGAGTTTATATTAAAAAAAACATCAATTTCAAAAATAAATAAAACACCTATAAAACCAATGCAAATTGAAATAAATTTAGAAATAGTAAACCGGTCATCCTTTGTAAAAAAATGAGATAAAACTAGAGTTAATATGGGTCCAACACCCATAAGAATACCTGCTGTAGAAGATTGAATATGTTGCTCTGACCAACTAATCAGGTAAAAGGGTAGAAAGTTTCCTGCTATACCTACAAAAATTAACATAATTAAATCATATTTATTTAAAGATGTTTTGTATTTTCCAATAATATAAAATATCAATAAAAAAACAGTAGCTGTTATAAGTCTATACGATGCAACACTAGCAGGTGCAAAATCATCAAGACTAATTTTAATTGCTATAAAAGCTGAGCCCCATATTGCAGATAAAACTATAAGTAGAAATATACTATTAAATGGTTTAGTTTGATCCAGAATTTAAATCTTATTTTTTGGGGTTGGAATATCTAATGATTCGAGAGGTTTCATATAATCATCTCTTTGCCCATCCCATAAATAATCAGCATAATCAAACTCAGTAATAATTCTGTCTGAACGCTCAAAAGTTAATCCATATTTTCTACAATAACTTGCAAAATCTTCTGCGTGTTCAATGGGAAGATGTTCCACAACCCATTTTCTTGAACTTCTATCAAATTTAAAACCATTCTTTTTAAACCATTCTCGATGGTAATATGAATCTCTTCCAAAAGCTGAAAAAGTAATTTTTTTTGACATATTGAAATTTCCTTAAAAAAAATCTTATACTTATTTTTTATCAATAAACAAATTATATTTTAATTATAAACACAAAAATACTAGATATTTTATGTGATTTATATAAAATGATTATAATGGAAATATACAATAATAGTGAGATAACTGTTCATAAACTTAATGAACTAAGAGATGAAAATAAAAAAATACAAATATTAGATGTTAGAGAAGATACTGAAAGAGATCATGCTCATATTAAAGGTACAATTCATATAAAGTTATCAGAAATAGCAAATAGGTATACTGAATTAGATGGTAACAAAAACATATTCGTAATGTGTCATACAGGAACAAGGAGTCAAGCCGTATGTAAATGGCTAAAATCAAAAGGTTATATGAATTGTGTTAATGTATTGGGAGGTATTGATGCCTGGGCCGCTTTAATTGATAGAAATATTAGAAGATATTAAATCATATACTCTCAACATATAAACCTCCAAAAATTATCATTAACCCTAGTATAAATAAAAATATCCTAAATAAAATTTGGATAAAATTGCTGAGTTTAATTATTTTATTTAAAAGTAATCGATAAAATGGGTTACTAAGAGAAATAGAAAGTATTAATGTGCCCAAAATAATAAAAAACCAATGCATATAAATGAAATTCATAACTAAAAAATTAGATTTTTCAAATCAAACTATTAAAGAAATGAAAATAAATTCTAAGAAATTTTATAATTTAATAAAAAAAAGAAGAAGTGTTCGTGATTTTAAAAAAAATACTTTTAATATAGATATAATTAAAAATGCAATTTTAGCAGCCGGTACTTCACCAAATGGTGCTAACCTTCAACCTTGGCATTTTGTAATTATTAAAAAAAAATCAATTAAAAAAAAAATTAGAATTGCTGCTGAAATAGAAGAAAAAGATTTTTATGAAAATAAAGCTCCTAAAGAATGGCTTGATGCTCTTAAGCCCTTGGGTACAGATAAAAAAAAATTATTTCTTGAAGATGCACCTTATTTAATTGCAATTTTTGAAAAAAAATTTTCTTTAAAAAATAATAAAAAAGTAAAAAACTATTATGTTAAAGAATCTGTAGGTATTGCGACAGGTATTTTGATTTCATGTCTACATTTTTCAGGTTTATCAATGTTAACACATACACCTAGTCCAATGAAATTTCTCAACCAAATACTTAAAAGACCAAATAATGAAAAACCTTTTCTTATACTTGTAATAGGAAAACCAAAAAATAACTGTGTTATTCCAGTATTTGCTGAAAAAAAGAAATTGTTTAAAGAAATTACAACAATTTTCTAAAGTATATCTTCAGGTTTTAAAGTTTCATATTTTTCATAAGGCATATGTATCCAAGGAGAATCTTCTAAATAATCTACATAATAATCTGGTTTAAAGTTTGATACTGCTTTATAAAAAAGAACACCTGTTCTAATTGGTTCATCGAGATAAAAACCATAAAAATGTTCCATCCATTCAATACTCTTTTTTAATGTTATTCCTGAGTCAGCCAAATCATCTACAATTAATACTTTAGAACCTATATTAGGGCTAGTTTTTGCTAAATCTCTTGAAAATGTAATAGAACCTCTTTTATTTTTTACACCATCTCCTCTGTATGATTCTACAGAAAGAACTGCGAGTGGGACATCAAAAATTCTTGCCATAATATCACCTACTCTCATGCCTCCTTTTGCAATACAAACAACTTGATTAAAATCCCATCCATCTTTGTAAACCATTGCAGCTAGTTGCTCAGTTTTTTTATTATAATCTTCCCACGAAATATGTAGATCTACCATCAATTTCCTTTTTTTAAATTATAAGATAACCTCTCTTTATTTAAATTAAAGAGAGGTGTATTGAATTTTATTTTTATTGCGGAAGTTCGCCGTCAATACCTTGAACGTACCAATCCATTGTTGCCATCATAAAATCATCAGCAACTTCTCCTTCAGCAACTCTTAATTCGCCTGATTGATCATAAATTGGTCCAGTAAAAGGATGAAGTGACCCATCTTTAATTGCAACCTCCATAGCTACTGCTTCTTGAATCAAATCAGTAGACATAAGCTTTGTATTATAAGGAGACATTACAACCATTCCTTCAGCCATTCCGTCCCAGGTATCTTTTTCAGCCCAAGTTCCATCAACAACTGCTTGAGCTCTTTGAGCATAATATGGACCCCAAATATCTTCTATTGCTGTTAAATGTGCATTAGGACAAAATTCTTCCTGGTTAGATGCTTGACCAAAAGCAAGAACACCCGCTTTTTCAGCTGCTTGACACGGCGCATAAGTATCAGTGTGTTGTACTAAAATATCTGCACCTTGATTAATTAAAGTATTTGCTGCATCAGCTTCTTTGCCTGGATCATACCAAGTGAATGCCCAAATAATTTTAATTTTAATATCTGGGTTAACTTTAGAAGCTGCTAAATAAAAAGCATTGATTCCTCTAACAACTTCAGGAATTGGAAATGATGCAATATAACCAATAGTATTTGTCTTTGTCAAATGTCCAGCAATATGACCAGATATTGTTCTTCCTTCATAAAATCTTGCTGAATAAGTAGAAACATTAGGTGCTCTTTTGTATCCAGTTGCATGTTCAAATTTTACATCAGGGAATTCATTTGCAACTTCTAATGTTTGATCCATGTAGTTAAAAGAAGTTGTAAAAATTAAGTCATGACCAGAAGCTGCTAATTTACGAATTGCTCTTACAGCATCAGCATTTTCCGGAACATTTTCAATGTACGTAGAAGTAACAGCATCACCAAGCTGACTTTCCATGTATTGTCTTCCTACATCATGCATGTATGTCCAGCCATGATCACCTGGAGGGCCTATATAAATAAAGCCAACTTTTTTAGGGTCTGCATTGGCTGATCCAATAGAAACACCTAAAATAGAAATAATTAATATAATTAGTCTAATCATTTTAACCTCACCTGCTAAAAATAATTGTTTATTCAATATCTTTATTAATGATCACTCAACGATTCTTCCTAAATATATTGAAAAAAAAGTGGATATCTATCTACCCTTGAAAAAAGGTATTGTAAGAGATGCTGGTGCACTTAATTTTATTCTTAACCTATTACTAGAAATTATAATCAAAACTATCATAGTTGCTAAATATGGAGCCATATTGAAGAACTGACCAGGGAAGTTTAAACCCCAAGCTTGAAGATTCATTTGTAAAATTGAAACACCGCCAAAAATATAAGCTCCAATCAAGATTCTCCCAGGTTTCCAAGTTGCAAAAACAACTAAAGCAAGAGCAATCCAACCTCTTCCTGCAGTCATGTTTTCCTGCCACATTGGTGCATAACATATAGACATATAAGAACCTGCTAAAGCACACATGCTTCCACCAAATAAAATACCAAGTAGTCTAATTTTTACAACGCTATATCCAAGTGCATGAGATGAGTCATGTGATTCACCAACAGCTCTAAAAATTAAACCTAACTTAGTTTTGTAAAAAAAATAACTTACAAGAAAAACTATAATAAATGATAAAATAACAAAAAAATATGGATTAAGTCCTGTGATAGGTGTTCCTATATATGGTTTACCAATCATTGAACTTAAACCTATGCCAAAAATTGTAAGAGCTAATCCTGTTGCTACTTGATTCGACATTAAAATTAAAACAAGATATGCAAAAAGTCCTGACATAAGTATTCCCGATAAAATAGAGACTAAAAAAGCTAAAATATAACTACCAGTAATAACAAGGGTTACAAAGGCAGATACAGCTCCTACTAACATCATGCCTTCAACACCAAGATTTAAAACTCCAGTTTTTTCTGTTACTAACTCCCCTATTGCTGCAAAAACTAAAGGGGTCGTAGCAATTAAAATAATTTGAATAACACCAAATAAAACATCTATATTCATAGTTTTGACCTAAAAGAAATCTTATAGTTTACTAATAGTTCAGTTCCCAATAAAAAGAATAAAACCAAACCCTGAAAGACAAATCCTACAGCTGCAGGGATTTGCATAAATAATTGCGCATCTTCAGCACCTAGGTATGTTAAAGCTATTACAAGTGATGCAAATATTATTCCAATTGGATTAAGCCTACCAAGAAAGGCTACTATAATTGCTGTGAATCCATAATTAGGAGATATGTCTCTATACAATAAACCAATTGGACCTGAAACTTCTCCTAAACCTGCAATACCAGCAAAAGCCCCTGAAAATATAAAAGCAATATAGATTAAATTATTTTGGTTAAAACCAGCATACTTTGAAGCTGTCGGACTAAAACCTGTAACTTTAAGTTGATAACCTAGCATAGTTTTTGAAAAAATAAACCAAGATGCAAAAACTGCAGCAAGAGCAATTATTATGCCAAAATGAACTCTTAAACCTTGAAAGAGTAATGGCATTCTTCCTGATTCACCAAAAGATCTTGTCTTAGGAAAACTATAACCGTAAGGATCTTTCCAAGGTCCAACAACAAGATAATCTAAAATTAATAATGCAATGTAGACTAGCATTAAACTAGTTAAAATTTCATTTGTGTTAAATTTTACTTTTAGTATTGCTGGTATCATACCCCAAAGAGCTCCTCCAATAGCTCCACCGACTATCATCAAGGGCAGAACCCAAAAGCCAGATGTATCATGAAAAAATATTCCTATACCTCCTCCAAAAACTGCACCCATAGTTAATTGTCCCTCAGCACCAATATTGTAGAGATTATTTTTAAAACAAAATGCTAATCCTACAGCTATTAAAGCTAAAGGTGTTGCTTTTACTAAAAGTTCAGAAATTCCGTATGAGTTAGAAATTGGAGAAATAAAAAAAGTATATAAAGCAAAAGTGGGTTTAAAACCCATCAATACAAAGATTACTGAACCTGTAAAAATAGTTAAAATAACAGCAATAATAGGAACAAGAAAATTCATCAAGGTAGAGGGATTGCCACGCGCTTTAAATTCAGGAAGGATATTAATCATCTTGTTGTCCCCCCATCAATAAACCAATTTTAGAAATCGAAATTTCTCTTGTGTCATAACTTTTAGATAATTTGCCATTAAATATAACTGATAAACGATGAGTAATTTCAATAAGTTCATCTAAGTCTTGTGAAATTACAATAATTGAAGTTCCGTTTTTAGCTAATTCAATTAAAGATTGTCTGATAGCATGTTCTGCTCCCGCATCTATTCCCCATGTTGGATGTGAAATAATCAAGAGTTTAGGTTTGGATAATATTTCTCTCCCAATAACAAATTTTTGCAAATTACCACCAGATAAACTTGAGGCCTTTGCTTCAGGGCCAGGTGTAACTACATTAAATTTTTCAATTACTTTTTTTGCTTGAACTTCAATATTTTTAAAATTGATCATTCCATTATTTTGAAAATCACTAGCAGGAAATTGACTTAATAAAATATTTTCACTTAATGTAAGTTCAGGAACTGCACTATGACCGAGTCTATTTTCTGGAACAAATGCTATGGACATATCTCTTCGCTTTTTTGGAGAAAAGTTTTTTATATCAATATTATTAAAATCTAACTCTCCACTTACTCCATCAATAGCCTCTCCTGTAAGCAAATTCATTAATTCAGATTGTCCATTACCTGCTACACCAGCTATTCCAAAAATTTCTCCTTCTTTAATATCAAAAGAAATATTTTTTAAATCAACAAGAAAAGGATCATTAAATTCTATTGATAAATTTTTAGAAGATAAATTTATTTTTGGAGTAATCTTTGAATAATCAGTCTTAATTTCAGTTAATTTTTTTCCTAACATTTTTGTTGCCAAAGTTTCAGCAGTTTCATTTACGAGTTTACTGGACTCTATAACTTCTCCGTTTCTTAAAATGGTTACCTCATGACATAAATTTATAACTTCTTCTAATTTATGAGTAATATATAAAATAGTTCTACCTTCTTTGAGAAGAGTATTAAGTGTTTCAAATAAACTTTCAACTTCCTGAGGTGTTAAAACAGATGTTGGTTCATCCATTATTAATAATTCAGGGTCTTGTAAAAGAATTCTAACAATTTCAACTCTTTGTTTTTGTCCTGCAGAAAGAGTATTTATTGGAGCATCGAGATCTAAAGGGAGCTTATATCTATTTGAAATTTCATTTACCTTATCTTGTAAGTTAGAGAATGACATATTTTGATCAATGCCCAAAATTAAATTTTCTCTAACTGTAAGAGAGTCAAATAAAGAAAAATGCTGAAAAACCATTCCAATTTTATTTTTTCTAGCTTCAGATGGTGACTGAACTTTTAAAGTGTGATTGTTAAATGTTATCTCTCCTTCATCCGATTTCAATAATCCATATAAAATTTTGACTAATGTAGATTTACCAGCACCATTTTCACCTAAAAGTGCGTGAACAGTATTTCTTTTAATATTGAAAGATACATTTTTATTCGCAATTACTTTAGGAAAAGATTTTGATATATTCTTAATTGCTAAAATATTCTCAGACATCTATTGAAAAAACCTCATCGTTACTAAAATTGTAGATTTCTAAATTACCTTCATCATTTTTTTTATCAATAGTTATGAATTTTGCATCATCTATAGAAATTAATGGAAAATGCCAAACTCTAGGCTTAAAATTAACTCCAAAACCATTATCTACTTTAAATATACTTAAATGATTTAAATTTGGTTTTTCATTTGCAGGGCAAGCTACAACAATAAAAGGATTGTTACCAAGAGGGAAAAAAACTTGAGAGCTAAATGGATGGTTTTCTAGCATATCAATTTTCAAAGGAAAATTTCTTTTTTTAGCTTCAAATAAATTTAATCGAACTCTCTTATCTTCTCCATGAATTTCAATATTTACTAGATCGAAATAACTTTTTGTAGTGTTTAAATTTATATTTGTCGATTGAACTTCTTCAGGATTAATAAATTCACCAAATTTTGAGAACTTCTCTTTAGTAATTTCTTCGATATTATAACTCATAAGAATTGTTAGACTTTTCCTATAATTCTTAAACGCGATATTCCACCGTCTGGATAAATATTTAATTTGATAAAATTAAATTTTTGTTTTGTATTTTTATTTTCAACCACCAATTGATGATGTGGCTTTAAATTAGTTTGATTAATTATTGTAGTCCATTTTTTACTAATGCTGACAATATTATTAGTATTTTTATTTTGTTTTATTAAAGAGCCTTGAATATTAAAACTGGCTGGATAATTACCTTTAAAATGATGTGTTTGAATATTAATTTTCTCTATTGTTCCAGTTTCTGCTAACTTAATTATTATCCAGTCACACCCCTTACCTCTTCTTCTTTTCGTCTCCCAACCATTACCCATGTTAATTGATTTACCTGGAGCTATAATATTTTCTGCTTTTCCAAAGTGCTCATCACTACAAGCTACTATTTTTGCACCATTTAAAACACTAGCCAAATCTAAAAATTTTTTTGTATTTTTTAGATTTAAACTTAAGTCACCTAGTAGTTTTAATCTTGCAATTCCCCCATCTGGAAAAATATTTAATTTAACAAAATTAATTGGATAATTGTTTTGAATTTTAAATTTATGAATTGAATTAGGCTTGAGTTTTTTCTTTTTTAAAATGTTTTTCCAAATAAATTTATTGTTATTAGATAAACAAACATCCAATGAAGCATATTCTGGTTGGTTGCCATTAAAATAACTCGTATCAATTTCAACAATTGACACTTTTCCTGGCTTGCCCAATTTAATAATACAATAATCATTACCTTTAGTTCTTTTTCTCCTAGTCTCCCATCCATCCATCCATTTACCATGTTTGTCATAAACATTTTCTTTAAATATAGGTGGGTTATCACTTAACATTCTTGCAGCATTTCCAAAAAACTGATCCGTATAACTGTATATTTTGCTACCAAGAATAGGACTCACTAAATTAATATAATTTTTAACTGTATATTTATTCATGTATTATTTCATTCAATCTTAAAGTAGCAATTTTTTTGACTTGATTTATAGATTTGTCAAGTTCTTCTTCGATATTATCTGATTTTAATCTGCTTTCAAATTCATTAAATATTTCAATTTTTGTCTTTCCTCTAATGGCAAAAATAAATGGTATTCTAAACTTTTCTTTAAATTCATCATTAAGTTTATGAAATTTTTTGAATTCTTCATCACTACAATTGGTCAAACCAGCACCTGATTGTTCTTGTGAAGAAAATTCAGTAAGGCCTTGTGCGATTTTTATTTTATCTCCAAGATCAGGATGAGATTTTACAATATTTAATTTAACTTCCATAGAAAGTGAGTTAAAAATATTTATAAAACTATCAATCACATCTGATTTATTCTTAAAAGGTCTCAATCCTTCAACATCATGAGTAATAAAATCAGAGTGTTCAAAAATATTTTTGAAAATATTTATAAACTCTAATTTTTCTAATTTATTAATATTTTCAACGATCATTAAAATTATTATACCAAAAATCTGCTATCTCTTTTCTTTGGCAAATCCAAACATCTTTAAATTCAGTTATGTAATTTATAAATTTTACTAAAGATTGAAATCTTCCTGGTCTTCCAATTAATCTACAATGTAAACCAATTGACATCATTTTTGATGAACCAGTTAATGAACTTTCATTGTATAGAGTGTCAAATGAGTCTTTTAAATAATTATAAAAATCATCTCCTGTGTTAAAACCTTGAGCGGTAGCAAATCGCATATCATTGTTATCCAAAGTGTAAGGTATAATTAGATGTTTTTTATTACTATGCTCAATCCAATATGGTAAATCATCATTATAAGCATCACTATCATATGAAACTTGAGTATTTTTTAAAACTAAATCTCGTGTATTTGGACTAGTACGCCCAGTATACCAACCTGATGGATAATATCCAAAAATATTTTTAATAGTTTCATTGCATTTTATAATATGCTCTTCTTCAGTCTTTTGATCAACATGTTGATAATCAATCCAGCGATACCCATGACTTGCTACTTCAAATTGAGCATTCTTAATTGCTTCACATACATCGTTATTTTTTTCAAGGGCAAGACCAACACCAAAAATAGTTAATGGAAGATTTCTTTTTATAAATTCATTATATATTCTCCAAAATCCTGATCTAGAACCATATTCATATATAGACTCCATATTCATGTTACGATCTCCAATTACTGGCTTTGCACCAATAATTTCTGATAAAAATATTTCAGAGTGTTCGTCACCATTTAAAACGGTGTTCTCACCACCTTCTTCATAATTTAAAACAAATTGTACAGCTAATTTAGCGTTCTTCTCCCATTTAAATTGTGGTGGATGATTACCGTATCCTATAAAATTTCTAATTTCAGGCATTTAAAAAGCTAATTTAATATTTAATCAAATACTGTATAAATGAAAACAGATTATGTCTAAAGGATATTTAACTACTCATGTGTTAGACACATTTAATGGTAAGCCAGGATCTGGAATAAAAGGCAGTATTTATATATTTGAAGAAGCAAATAAGAAAAAAATTAAAGATTTTACACTAAATGAAGATGGGAGATGTGATGCCCCAATTTTGGAAAAAGATCATTTTAATATCGGAAAATATGAAATTCAATTTTTCTGTGGAGAGTATTTTAGAAAATTCACTAAACTAGATGAAATTCCTTTCTTAGATGATGTTGTAATTCGTTTTGGAATAAGTGATATAAATGAACATTATCATGTTCCTCTTCTAATATCACCTTGGAGTTATACAACATATAGAGGAAGTTAATGCCAAGCTCTTCAATAGAATTCTTATTGAATGATGAGCTAATTACTCTTAATGATCTTGATACTAATACAACAGTATTAGAATATCTTCGAAATTATAAAAATTTAAAAGGAACAAAAGAAGGTTGTGCTTCGGGAGATTGTGGTGCGTGCACAGCGGTATTAGCAGAAATTAAGAATAACAAATTAAAATATAAAAGCATAAATACCTGTATAACACTATTATATACACTTCATTCCAAACAATTATTAACAGTAGAGCACATAGAATCAAAATATTTACATCCTGTGCAACAAAGTATGGTTGATAATGATGGAGCTCAATGTGGATTTTGCACCCCAGGATTTGTGATGTCGATGTACGCAATGCATAAAAACAAAATAAAGCCTACTAATGAAAATATTAATAAATATCTATCTGGTAATTTATGTAGGTGCACAGGCTATAGACCAATAAAAGATGCTTTGAAAAATTTGAAAAAATATAAAAATTTAAATACTGACTCATCAGAAATTCTAAAAAAATTAAAAAAAGTAAATTTAAATGATGTTATTTTAAATAAAAATAATTCAAAATTTTTTATACATAAAAATTTACAAACTTTTAAAAAAGATTTTATTAAAAGCAAGAATCCATCACTTTTAGTTGGGGGGACAGATTTATCTCTCGAACTTACCAAGAAAAGAAAAAATTTGGATGAAATTTTTTATCTTGGTCAAAATAAAGATTTAAATTTTATAAAAGTTAAAAAAAATAATTTGCACATCGGTGCCGCTACTCCAATAAATGATATTCTTGGTACTTTAAAAAAATACTATTCTGAATTTTATGAAATGTTTGAACGTTATGGATCTGAGCAAATTCGAAATGTTGCTTCCTTAGGTGGAAATATTGGTAGTGCGTCACCTATTGGAGACAGTTTGCCTGTTTTGATATCCTTAGACACTAAATTAATTTTAGATGGAAATAAAAGCCGAAAAGTGTCTATTAGTGATTATTTTATTAGTTATAGAAAAACAAAATTGAGAAAAAAAGAATTTATAAAAGAAATAATTATTCCTTTGAAAAGTAGACATAACATTTTAAAATGTTACAAAATTTCTAAAAGAATTGATGATGATATTAGCTCAGTTTTTATGGCTATCAATACAGAAATCAAAAATAAAAAATTTAAATCTATCAAAATAGTTTGTGGTGGTATGGCGGCTATACCAAAAATTGCTAAAAAAACAGAAAACTTCCTAAAAAATAAAAAAATTAATCTTGATAATATTTCAAAAGCAAAAAAAATTATCTCAAAAGAATTTTCCCCTCTTAGTGATGTAAGAAGCTCAAAAAACTATAGAACAAAAATTGTATCAAATTTATTAGATAGATTCTGGAATGAGTATAATAATAAAAGAGTTACTTTGTATGACTACTAAAATGTTTGTAAAAAATATAGAACACGAGAGTGCTATAAAACATGTAACTGGGAAGGCTATTTATACTGATGACATTCCAGAACCTCAAAATCTTTTGCACTCCGCTATAGGTTTTAGTAATGTCAGCAAAGGTACAATTCAGAAAATAGATTTCACAAACGTTCTTAATTCAGAGGGAGTCATAGATATAATTACAGAAAGTGATATTGAAGGGCAAAATGACGTTGGGCCCATCTTTAAGGGAGATAAAATATTTACCTCTAAAAATATTGAATATTATGGACAACCAATATTTGCAGTAATTGCAACTTCTACAAAATTAGCAAGACAAGCTGTTCTAAAAGCAAAACTTAAAATAAAAAAACTTAAACCAATTTTAACTATTGAAGAAGCAATTAAGAAAAAAAGTTTCGTATTAAAATCAAAAGTTATCAAAAAGGGAAAACCATTGATAGCTATAAAAAATTCCAATCATAAATTGAAAGGAAAATTAGAATGCGGAGGTCAAGATCACTTTTATTTAGAGGGACAAATTGCATTAACAATTCCTCAAGAAGATAACAATTTTTTGATTTATTCTTCAACTCAACATCCATCTGAAACACAACAAATAGTTGCAAAAGTTCTTAAGCAAAAATTTAATAGTATAAATGTTAAAGTAAGAAGAATTGGTGGTGGATTTGGAGGTAAAGAAACTCAATCATTTTTATTTGCTGCTATAAGCAGTATTGCTGCAAAAAAATTAAATAAACCAGTTAAACTTCGTATTGATAGAGATGATGACATGATCATGACTGGCAAAAGACATCAGTTTAAATTTGATTATGAAGTAGGATTTTCAAATGATGGAAAAATTAATGGACTAAAGATTTTAATGGCATCAAATTGTGGTATTTCTGCTGATTTATCAGGAGCCATAAATGACAGAGCTATTTATCATATAGATAATGCCTATTATATTCCTAATCTTGAGCTTACATCACATCGATGCAAAACAAACACAGTATCAAACACTGCCTTTAGAGGATTTGGTGGGCCCCAAGGAATGTTCTGTATTGAAAATATAATTGATCATATCTCTCATCATCTAAACAAAGATCCTGCAAAAATAAGAGCTCAAAATTTTTATAAAATAAATACAAATAACATTACTCATTATGGAATGAAAATTGAAGATAATATTATTGAAGAAATTTTTAATAATTTAAAAAATAAATCTAAGTATATTAAAAGAAAAAAAGAAATTGAAAAATTTAACAAATCAAATTCTATTCTTAAAAAAGGGATTGCAATAACTCCTGTAAAATTTGGAATATCTTTTACAACCACTCATTTAAATCAAGCAGGTGCTCTAGTTCATATTTATACTGATGGATCTATTCATTTAAATCATGGGGGTATTGAAATGGGTCAAGGTTTAATGACTAAATTAGCTCTTGTGGCTGCAAATGAATTTGGACTAGACATCAGTGATATTAAAATATCATCAACAGATACTCAAAAGGTTTCAAACACATCTGCTAGTGCAGCATCTGCAACTACAGATTTAAATGGAGGTGCAATACTAAATGCAATTTATAACATCAAACTAGAATTAGATTCATTTATTAAAAAGTACTACAAAACTAAAAAGATTACATATCAAAATGGAAAAATTATGTGTGATAAAAAAACTTTACTCTTTAATGAAGTTATATCAAAAGCTTATCTTAATCGAGTAAAACTTTATTCATCAGGTTTTTATAAAACTCCAAAAATAAACGTTAATGTTAAAGATCTCTCTGGTAGACCTTTTTTATATTTTGCTTATGGTGCAGCTGTTAGTGAAGTAATAATTGATACATTAACAGGTGAGAACAAATTATTACAAGTTGATATTATTCATGATGTGGGTAATTCAATTAATCAAAGAATAGATATGGGACAAATTGAAGGAGGTTTTGTTCAAGGTCTTGGTTGGCTAACAACTGAAGAAATATCATGGAATAAAAATGGAAATATTTTATCTCATAGTCCATCAACATATAAAATACCAACAGCTGGAGAAATTCCTAAAAAATTTAATGTTGAGATATTTAAAAAAGGTTACAATATAGAAAATGTTGTAAATAGATCAAAAGCTGTAGGAGAGCCACCATTTATGTTAGCTTTATCAGTATTTTCAGCAATTAAAAATGCAGTTTTTAATGCTAATTCTAATAAAGATTCAACAAAATTAATAGCACCTGCTACACCAGAAAATATATTGAATAGTTTAAATTAAATGAAATTAAAAAAATTAAATAATAAAATTAATTATAAAGATTTTATTGTAAAAGCAAAAATTTTTAATGTTAAAGGATCATCACCTAATAAAATAGATGATATTATATTGATATCTAATGATACAATTTTTGGAACTATTGGTGGAGGAAATCTAGAACATTTAGTTATAAAAGAAGCAAAAATCTTAATAAATAATAAAATTGATAAAAAGTCACTAAATATACCTCTCGGACCAGGTATAGGTCAATGCTGTGGCGGCTATGTTCAAATCAAACTTTCACTACATAAAAATTCATCTGAAGCCCTAAAATCTGAAAAATTATTCGATGATAATATTGCTAATTTATATATTTTTGGAGCCGGACATATAGGGCAGGCATTAATTACAAAATTAGAAAATATTAATTTTAATATTTTCTTAATAGATTCTAGAGAAGATTTTTTAAAAATGAAAAATTTTAATAATATTAATTACTTACTTTCAAAAAAACCTTGGGAAATAGTTACTCGTTTAAAAGATAATTCATATTTTGTAATTTTGACACATAGTCACGACTATGATCTAAAAATATTAAATGAATTACTTAAAAAAAATTTTATCTTTTTAGGTTTAATTGGATCTAAAACAAAGAAAAATAGATTTTTCAAAAGATTAATAGAAAATGGTCATAATAAATCATTAGTTGAAAAAATCGAATGTCCAATTGGAATAAATATAGGTAATTCTAAAGATCCTGATGAAATAGCTTTTTCAATTATTACAAGAATAATATCAATTAAAAATAATTTAAAAGTTATTAAAAATAACAAAATAAAAGAAATAATATGAAAAACATTGATTTTATGAAAAGAGCAATCGAATTATCAATTCAAAATATTAAAAATAATGGAGGTCCATTTGGCTGTGTTATAGTAAAAGAAAATAAAATAATTTCTGAAGGTGTAAATAGAGTTACATTTAATAACGACCCAACTGCTCATGCTGAAATTATTGCAATAAGAAATGCTTGTAAAAAATTAAATACATTTAATTTGCAAGAATGTGAACTATATACAAGTTGTGAGCCATGTCCTATGTGTCTTAGTGCAATTTATTGGTCACATATAGATAAAATTTATTATGGAAATTCTAGATTAGATGCTTCTAAAATAGGATTTGATGATAATTTTATATATAATGAACTAAATAAAGAATTATCTTTAAGAAAAATTAAAATGAAACAAATCAGTCAAAATGAAGCAAAAAAAGCTTTTTTAGATTGGGATAAAAAAATAGATAAAATCAAATACTAAATGGAAACATTAACTTCTCTATTCCCCTTTTTTTTAGACTGGCTTGATTTAGTAGTTAGATGGATACATATAATTGTTGGTATAGCTTGGATTGGAACTTCATTTTATTTTAATTGGCTTGATAGTCGTTTAGACAGAGAAATAGATAGTGAAGATGTTGATGGAGAATTATGGTCGGTACACTCGGGTGGTTTTTACCATATTAATAAATTAAAGGGGCCGCCAAAAGTATTTCCGAAAGAATTGCACTGGTTTAAATGGGAAGCATATACAACCTGGATTAGTGGTTTTGCTCTGTTAATAATTGTTTATTATTTAAATGCTGAAAGTATCATGATTGACAAAACAATCAGTGACATTAATCCATTTACAGCAATAATAATTTCTTTAAGTTTTTTAGCCGGATCTTGGTTAATTTATGATTTTTTATGTAAATCTGCTCTAATTGATAATAAGATATTATTTTCTACAATAGGTTTAATTTTAGCAACAATTGTTAGTTATGCATTAACTAAAATCTATGGATCTAGAGCCGCTTATATACATGTTGGTGCATGTTTAGGAACAATAATGGCTGCAAATGTTTTTCATGTAATTATACCTTCTCAAAAAAATATGGTTAATGCTGCATTGGCTAATAAAAAACCAGACTTAAAAAAAGGATTATCTGCAAAAACGCGCTCAATTCATAATAACTATCTAACACTTCCAGTATTATTTATTATGATTAGCGCACATTTTCCTTTTACCTATGGTCATAAATATAATTGGTTAATTCTTGCTATAATTTCAGTCATCGGAGCTTCTGTAAGACACTACTTTAACCTTCGTAATAAAAAAAAATATAATGTATGGATATTACCAACTGCCGCAGCAGGAATGATATGTTTAATGCTTTATGTATCTCTTCCTAAAATAAATAATAATATAGAGGAAAATATCTTTGAAGAAGTAAATTTTAATGAAGTATCAAATATTATTAAATATAGATGTGGCGTATGTCATGCAAGTAATCCAACTTATGAAGGATTTGAAGAACCCCCTATGGGTATTATCTTTGATAAATCACAAGATATCTTAAAAAACATTAAAGGTATTAAAGATCAAGTAATAGATTCAGACATTATGCCGCCAGGTAACATAACTGGTATAACTGAAGCTGAAAGAAATATATTAAGTGTTTGGATAGAAAAAGGAGCAAATATTAATAACTAACAGGTAAAGGATCTAGAGACCTCCAAAGATACCATGTTGCTATAGAAGAATATGGAGACCACTTTTTAAACAAACTTAATAAAAATTTATCTGTTAGAGGTAGATCTTTTCTATAATGTTTACTTATAGCCTTCATAAATCCAAGATCTCCAGAAGGAAAAATATTTGAACTACCATGTGTAAATAAAAGAAACATATCAATTGTCCAATTACCAATACCTTTTATTTCAATTAACTTTTTTCGAATAATATTTTCATCAGTAATGTTAATTTCTTTTATAAATTTCTTATTATTTATAAAAAATTCTGAAACATTATTGATATACAATATTTTTTGTTTTGAAAGGCCACATTTTTTTAATTGATTATTTTTTAAATTTTTCAGACTTCGGGGAGTAATATTATTTTTTAAAGAAAATAATTTAATTTTCATTGAATTTGCTGCAGATACAGAAATTTGTTGACCAATAATTGAATTAATTAAAGCATGAAAACTATTATCATTTAATTTTAGTGATTGATTAGGAAATTGATCAATAATTTTCTTCAAAACTTTATCTTTGTTTGATAGATAAATCTTTCCTTTGTTCCAATACTTAGGTGTCATATTATGAGTTATTATAATCAATTTAAAAAAATTATATCTTACTTAAATTATATTTTTGGAATTTATTTGTGGGTTTTAATAATTTATGCATTCCTTAGATGGACTGGTCTAATTAAAAGATTTTTTTTACAAGAACACTTGTTAGGGGAATACTTATCAATACCAATCAAATTCATTCTAAGTATCTTTTAATCTTAAAAAATGTTGATTTATTATTTTATTGCTACACTAGCTGCTTTATGTTGGGCAATTGCATCTCTTATATCAGCTGACATTACTAGAAAAATTGGAGGTTTGGCTTTTAATAGATTAAGATTATTTTTTGTATCTATAATGTTAATTAGTTTCACTTTTTACTTGGATACTTGGAATACAATCAGTCAAGAATTTTTAGTTACTATTTTATTATCGGGAATTATTGGTATTTTTCTTGGAGATACTTTATTATTTATTGCTCTTCAAAAAATTGGACCAAGAAGAAATAATATACTATTTTCTTTAGCAGCTCCATTTACAGTAATTTTAAATATTTTTTTTTTAAATGAAATTATGTCATTGATGAATTTATTTGGATGTATAATTGTTTTTTTTGGTGTTGTTGTAGCAATAGCATACGGTAATAGTAAAGATCAAAATCATAGATGGGAAATAGTTGAAGGAAATTTATTTCTAGGAGTAATTTTTGGTATCAGTGCAGCTTTATGTCAAGCAATTGGATTAATTATGATGAAACCAATATTAACTTTAGGAGCAGATCCAATTGCATCAGCTTCACTAAGAACATTAATTTCATGTATTTTTTTGTCTTTTACTTTTTTTATAAATTATGAAATCTTTAATGCAAAAACTTCATTAAGTTTAAAAATAATAGGACAATCAATATTAAGTGGTTTTTTGGGTATGGCCTTGGGTATGAGTCTTTTGCTTATTGCTTTAAAATATGCTGATGCTGGAATAGTGGCAACACTATCATCTACTAGTCCAATTATGATTTTATTTTTAATATGGCTATTAACAAAAAAAATACCAACAATTGGAGCTTGGGTTGGAACTATTCTGGCAATAGTTGGTTCTGGTTTAATTTTTATTTACTAACTTCAACCCTAATTCTTCTAGTCTTTGTTTATCTATTTTAGCCGGCGCATTCATCATAAGGTCAATAGCTTGTTGATTCATAGGAAATGCAATTACTTCTCTAATATTTGGTTCATTAGCCAAAAGCATTACTATACGATCTATACCTGGTGCACTGCCTCCATGAGGAGGAGCGCCATATTTCATAGCATTAAGCATTCCTGAAAATTTTGACTCTAATTCCTCTTTCTTATAACCAGCAATTTCAAAAGCTTTATACATAATATCAGGTCTATGGTTTCTAATTGCACCCGATGATAATTCAACTCCGTTACAAACTATATCATATTGATAAGCTTTGATTTCTAATGGATCTTTATTTAACAATGATTCCATTTCTCCCTGAGGCATAGAAAAAGGATTATGACTGAACTCAATCTTGTTTGTTTTTTCATCTAATTCATACATTGGGTAATCTATTATCCAGCAAAATTCAAATGAGTTATGATTTAGTAAATTTAAGTCTTCACATAATTTTTCACGAACTTTTCCTGAAAATAATTGAGATTCTTTTTGCTTATCACAAATAAAGAATATTGACTCGCTTTCTTTTAAATTAAACATCTTTAATCTATTAGCATCTAAATTCTTTGCTATAGGTCCTTTATGTTCATTATCATTAAAAGTAATATATCCAAGTCCAGCTGCTCCCTCTTCTCTTGCCCAATTATTTAATTTATCAAAAAAACTTCTTGGCTTATTACCAGTTCCACTTACTACTATACCTTTAACTTTGTAATTTTTTTCAATCAAATTACTAAATATTTTAAAATCAGATCCTTTAAAAACTTCAGTGAAATCCTTTATTAATAGTGGGTTTCTTAAATCTGGTTTATCTGTACCGTATAATTCTAAAGATTCACTATATGAAATTCTTTTAAAAGGATATTTGCTTACGGTTACTTTATTATCAGTATGGTAGTTTTTATTTTCTTCAAATACCTCATATAACACAGGTTCTATTGAATTAAAAACATCTTCTTGAGTCACAAAACTCATTTCAAAATCTAGTTGATAAAATTCACCTGGTGATCTATCTGCTCTACTATCCTCATCTCTAAAACATGGAGCTATTTGAAAATATTTATCAAAACCTGCCATCATTAATAATTGTTTAAACTGTTGGGGTGCTTGTGGCAGCGCATAAAATTGACCTTGATGAATTCTAGAAGGTACTAAATAATCTCTTGCACCTTCTGGTGAGGTAGAAGTTAATATTGGCGTTTGGAATTCTACAAATCCACTTTTATTCATTTTTTCTCTAATAGAAGAAATTATTTTACTCCGTAAAAGAATATTACTATGAAGTTTTTTTCTTCTTAAATCCAAAAATCTATTTTTTAATCTAACCTCTTCACCGTATTCAATATCTGAATTAACTGGAAGAGGAAGTATATCAGAAGGTGAAAGCAAATTATAAGATTGAATTTTAACTTCTATTTCTCCAGTTGAAAGACTTTTATTTATAGTTTCATCAGATCTTTTTATTACCTCACCTGTTACAGTAATAACGCTCTCATTATTTAAATTTGAAATTTCATCGAAATTTTTATGTTTTGCATCAACAACACACTGAGTAACTCCATAATTATCTCTTAAATCTATAAAAATAAGATTACCGTGGTCTCTCATAGTATCAATCCAACCACTTAAAGTAACTTCACTATTTAAATTTGAAATAGATAGATCTGAACAGAAATGGGTTCTATAAAAGTTCATTTTTTGCTATTACAATATTTCTTTAATTAATGGTATTGTTAATTGTTTTTTTTTCTCAAGTGACAAAACATCTAATTTTTCAATGACAGAATAAATCTCACTATATGTTCGATTAACTCTATTAAAAATGTAATTAAATATTTCATTATTTTTTACTATTATCTGTTTTTCGTAAAATAATTTTGTCATAATAATTTTACACATTTCTTCATCAGGTTGATTAATTTCAACATAATAAAATGATTTTAATCTTGAATAAAAATCATTCAAATTATGACTATAAGTATTTAATCGAAATGAAGAGGTAACAAATACTTTAAGATTATATGAATTACAGTGATTAATTATATGAAAAATTTCTTCCTCAGATTTAAAATCTAAAACATCATCTATTGCTACATTTTTTTTTGAATTAATTATTTCAATTAAATTATTTTTATAAATTAATGCATCATTTTTTTCTTTCCAAATATTTATAAGATGAGTTTTGCCTGATTTAGAAGGTCCGAATAAAAAAATATTTTGCTTAAAATTATTGTCAGATATTAAATTATATGCATGCAGGTTAGTAGAATTAACAAAAAAATTTTCATCATCTTTTAATTTAGAAAATTTATAATTGAAATATTTTTGATTATTCATATTAATTTAATAAAGCATTGATCATTAAATTTAAGAAGTTTTAATCTATAACTTTCAAGTGATCTTTTAAAAACATCAAAATTACCATAATAAGTAATATTATAAATGTTTTCATTATACATAATTGATTTAAGATCAAATTTTTTAATAATTCTATTATTTAATAGAATATTTCTAACAAACTTTAACTCATTAATATTATTGATGTTTATTTTACAATCTAAAATATTTAATATTGAAGTATCAATTTGATTTAAATGTTTCCATTTATCTACAGCTAGATAATGACTGTTTATTAGTAATTCTTTATAATTAATAT
>CACIIL010000016.1 GCA_902586695.1 uncultured Alphaproteobacteria bacterium
CTGGAAGGCATGGAAACAAAGGAGTTATATCTAAAATTTGTCCAGTTGAAGACATGCCTTATCTTGAAGATGGAAGACCAGTTGATATAGTATTGAACCCACTAGGTGTTCCAAGTCGTATGAATATAGGGCAAATACTTGAAACTCATCTAGGATGGGCCTCAGCTTCGTTAGGCAGTCAAGTAAGTGACATGATTTCTAAATTACAAATTGATGGTCATACAAATGATCTAAAAAATAAGCTTTTAGAAATATATAATTTTAAAGACCATAAAGAAAAAATTGAAAAAATGAACGACGATGAAGTATTAGAATTAGCAGAAAATTTAACAGAAGGAGTTCCTTTTGCAACTCCTGTTTTTGATGGAGCAAAAGAAAAAGATATATCATCACTATTAGAAAAATCTGGTGTATCTAAATCTGGTCAGGAAATTTTGTACGATGGTGTTACAGGTGAAAAATTTGAAAGACCTGTTACTGTAGGTTATGTATATATGTTAAAACTTCATCATTTAGTAGATGAAAAAATCCACGCAAGATCTATTGGTCCATATAGTTTAGTTACACAACAACCTTTAGGAGGTAAGGCTCAATTTGGTGGACAAAGATTTGGAGAAATGGAAGTTTGGGCCCTAGAAGCTTATGGAGCAGCATATACACTTCAGGAAATTTTGACTATTAAATCTGATGATGTGGCAGGAAGAACCAAGGTGTATGAATCAATTGTAAAGGGAGACAATAATTTTGAATCTGGAACACCTGAATCATTTAATGTTATGGTAAAAGAACTGCGTTCTTTAGGTTTAAATTTAGAATTTAAAGAAAATAAAGAAACAGTGAAAAAATTAGAAAATGCGGTAGGTGAAAATGAATAGAGAATTAATTAATATTTTTAATCAAAATCAAGGAATACAAGAATTCAATAGTTTAAAAATCTCTATTGCAAGTCCTGAAGATATTCGTTCATGGTCTTTTGGAGAAATAAAGAAACCAGAAACAATTAATTATAGAACTTTTAAACCTGAAAAAGATGGACTTTTCTGTTCAAAAATTTTTGGTCCCGTCAAAGATTATGAATGTCTATGTGGTAAATACAAAAGAATGAAATTTAGAGGAATTATTTGTGAAAAATGTGGTGTAGAAGTTACACTGTCAAAAGTTAGAAGAGATAGAATGGGTCATATAGAATTAGCCGCACCTGTTTCTCATATTTGGTTTATGAAATCTCTACCAAGTAGAATTGCTACTTTACTTGATATGACTATAAAAAATCTTGAAAAAGTTCTCTATTTTGAACAATTTATTGTTGTTGAACCTGGTTTGACAGATTTAAAAAAAGGCGAAGTTATAACTGAAGATCAATATATTGATTATCAAGATCAGTACGGAGAAGATTCATTCAGTGCAGCTATTGGAGCTGAAGCGATTGAGCAAATGTTAATCAATATTGATTTAGAATCTGACTTTGAACATACTAAAAATGATTTAAATGAAACAAAATCAGAACTTAAAAAAACTAAGTTAAGAAAGAGAATAAAGCTTTTAGAATCTTTTATAGTATCAAAAAACAAACCAGAATGGATGATACTTAGAGTTTTACCAGTAATACCTCCTGAGTTAAGGCCATTAGTACCACTAGATGGAGGCAGATTTGCTACAAGTGATTTAAATGACCTTTACAGAAGAGTGATTAATAGGAATAACAGACTTAAGAGGTTAATAGATCTTAGAGCTCCGGATATAATAATAAGAAATGAAAAAAGGATGTTACAGGAGTCAGTTGATGCTCTTTTTGATAACGGTAGAAGAGGTAGAGTCATAACCTCTACAAACAAAAGACCTTTAAAGTCTTTATCTGATATGTTGAAAGGTAAACAAGGTAGGTTTAGACAAAATCTACTTGGTAAAAGAGTTGACTATTCAGGAAGATCAGTAATTGTAGTTGGGCCAAATTTAAAACTTCATCAGTGCGGAATTCCCAAAAAAATGGCACTTGAATTATTTAAACCTTTTATATTTCACAAGCTTGATATCTATGGTTGGGCTAATACAATTAAAGCAGCAAAAAAACTGGTTGAGAAAGAAGATCCAAGAGTATGGGATATTTTAGAAGAAGTTATTAGAGAACATCCAGTCTTATTAAATAGAGCTCCAACTCTTCATAGATTAGGAATACAAGCATTTGAACCGGTATTAATTGAAGGTAAATCAATTCAATTACATCCATTAGTATGTACTGCTTTTAATGCTGATTTTGATGGCGATCAAATGGCTGTTCATGTTCCATTAAGTTTAGAGGCTCAACTTGAGGCAAGAGTTTTAATGATGAGTACTAATAATATTTTATCACCTTCAAGTGGCAAACCAATTATAGTTCCTTCTCAAGATATTGTTCTAGGAATATATTACCTGTCAATAATGAGAGAAAATCAAAAAGGAGAAAACAGATCTTTTTTAGATATTAATGAAATACATAAAGCGCTTGAAAATAAAGATGTTTCTCTTCATACAAAAATAATATCCAGAATTAAAGATTTACATGGAAATTATTCAAAGGTTGAGACTACTCCAGGAAGAATGATACTCGCTGATGCTCTTCCACAAAATGACAAAATTAATTTTTCGATAATTAACAAAGTTTTAACTAAAAAAGAGGTTAGTAATATAATTGACACAGTTTATAGATTTTGTGGTCAAAAGGAGACTGTTTTATTTGCTGATCATATAATGCAAATAGGCTTTAAATATGCAGCAATTGCAGGAATATCATTCGGTAAGGATGATTTAATAATTCCTGATGAAAAACAAACTTTACTTGATGATACACAAAATAGAGTTCAAGAGTATGAAAATCAATATCAAGATGGACTTATTACACAAGGTGAAAAATATAATAAAGTTGTAGATGCATGGTCAGAATGCACAAACAAAGTTGCAGATAAGATGCTTGATGTAATTTCAAATCCTGAAGATGATAAACCAATTAATTCAGTATTTATGATGGCTCATTCAGGTGCAAGAGGGTCAGCTGCTCAGCTAAAACAATTAGCAGGTATGAGAGGATTGATGGCGAAACCTTCAGGTGAAATTATTGAGAATCCTATTAAATCTAACTTTAAAGAAGGTTTGTCTGTTTTAGAATATTTTACATCAACTCACGGAGCAAGGAAAGGTCTTGCCGATACTGCACTTAAAACTGCAAGTAGTGGTTATCTTACGAGGCGTTTAGTGGATGTGGCACAAGATGCAGTAATTAGAGAAGTAGATTGTGGAACTTCAAATGGCGTAATTGTAGAAGAAATTGTTGAATCAGGAAACATAACATCATCTCTTACTGAAAGAGTATTAGGAAGAACTCCTTGCGAAGACCTAAATGACTCTAATAATCAGTTATTAGTAAAAGCAGGAGATATTATTGAAGAAAAGCACTTAGAAGAAATTGTTAAGCTAGGTATTAGATCTTTAAAAATTAGATCTGTTCTGACTTGTGAAACTGAAGAAGGTATTTGTTCTAAATGTTATGGAAGAGACTTAGCAAGAGGTACTTCAGTTAATGTTGGAGAAGCAGTAGGTATTATTGCTGCCCAATCTATAGGTGAGCCAGGAACGCAATTAACAATGAGAACTTTCCACATTGGTGGTGCAGCTAGTTCTTCTGTTGAGCAATCAAATTCTATTTCTCCTATTGATGGTATGGTTAAATTAGAAAATGCTAAATTAATTGAAGATAAATTTTCAAATACTATTATTTTAAGTAGAAACTCAAAAATAAAGATTGAATTTGAAAATGAAGAAAAATTTTCAATTAATGTTCCTTTTGGTTCTAAAATTTTTGTAAAGAATGGAGAGTCAGTTAAAGCAAATCAAGTTCTTGCTGAATGGGATCCTTACACTTTACCAATAATAGCTGAAAAAGATGGGTACATTAAATATGTAGATCTTAAACAAGGTGTTTCTTTTAGAGAGGCTATTGATGACACTACTGGAATTTCAAGTAAAATTGTAATTGACTGGAGTCAGAATCCTAAATCTAAAAATTTTAAACCTGCAATTAATGTTCAAGAATCAATTAATGATGATGCATCAGATTCAGATCAAGTTTTGAACTACCCAATGTCAATTGAGACAATTTTAAGTGTTGAAGACGAACAAAAAGTTTCTGCTGGTCAGGTATTAGCAAGAATTCCTAAAGAATCATCAAAAACAAAAGATATAACTGGAGGATTACCAAGAGTTGCAGAATTATTTGAAGCTCGTAAACCAAAAGATCCTGCAATAATGTGTGAAATTGATGGAAAGATTTCTTTTGGTAAAGATTATAAAAACAAAAGAAGACTAATTATCACAGGCTTAGATGAAAATGATACATTTGAAATACTTATTCCAAGAGCAAAATATCTTAATGTACAAGAAGGAGATTTTGTAAAGAGAGGTGATATTATTGTTGAAGGCACACCTGTTCCACACGATATACTTAGGATACTTGGTGTTGAAGAATTAGCAAGGTACTTAGTGAGAGAAGTTCAGTCTGTATATAAACTTCAAGGTGTATACATTAATGATAAACATATTGAAACAATTGCAAGACAAATGCTTCAAAAGGTGCAAATTAATAATCCTGGGGACTCCAGTTTAATGGTTGGAGAACAAGCGCACAAAAAGGATATATTGAAATTAAATCTTGAACTTGAAAATCAAGGTAAAAAAGTAGTTGAGTTTGAACCAATTTTACTTGGCATAACTAAAGCAAGTCTTCAAACTTCTTCATTTATCTCTGCTGCTTCATTCCAAGAAACAACGAAAGTCCTAACTGATGCAGCAACTCTTGGTAAACAAGATACTTTAAATGGACTGAAAGAAAATGTTATAGTTGGAAGACTTATACCTGCAGGTACAGGAAGAAGTACTACAGAATATGAGAAGATAGCAAAATTAAGAGATCAAGAAATACTAGCTCAAAGAAATCAGGCAGAAAATCTCGAAAATTCTTAAAAATTTGAGATATTTTCTTGACTTTACTTCTATCAATTAATAAAGACCCCTACGTTTTGTTGATGGTAGTGGAAAATTAATTCCAAACGCTTAACAAGGGAAGATAAATGCCGACAATTAACCAATTAGTACGTAAGGGTCGTACACCGCAAAAGAAAAGAAATAAAGTACCCGCTTTAGGTTCATGCCCACAAAAAAGAGGTGTTTGTACAAGAGTTTATACAACAACACCAAAGAAACCTAACTCAGCATTAAGAAAAGTAGCTAGAGTAAAATTAACTAATGGACAAGAGGTTTCAGCATATATCCCTGGTGAAGGACATAATTTACAAGAACATTCAGTTGTCTTGTTAAGAGGCGGGAGAGTAAAAGATCTTCCTGGTGTTAGATATCATATTCTTAGAGGAACGCTTGATACTCAAGGTGTTAGTTCAAGAAAACAAAGAAGGTCTCTTTACGGAGCCAAAAAACCAAAGTAAAAAATGTCTAGAAGAAGAGCAGCAGAAAAAAGAACCATACTTCCAGATCATAAATTTAAGGATGTTGTTCTTGCTAAATTTATGAATAGAATAATGATGGATGGGAAAAAATCAATTTCAGAAAAAATAGTTTATGGTGCTTTTGATATAGTAGCAAAAAAAACAGATAAAAGTCCAATTGATTTTTTTCATGAAGCATTAAATAATGTGAAACCAAGTTTAGAGGTAAGATCAAGAAGAGTCGGAGGAGCAACCTATCAAGTTCCTATGGAAGTTAGACCAAAAAGAGCTCAGACTCTTGCAATGAAATGGATTGTGGATTCAGCAATAAAAAGAAATGAAAAAACTATGCGTGAAAGAGTGGCTAACGAAATATTTGATGCATTCAACAATAAAGGTAATGCAGTAAAAAAACGAGAAGAAACTCATAAAATGGCTGAGGCTAATAGAGCTTTTTCACATTTCAGGTGGTAATTATGTCAAGAACCCATGCTTTAGATAAATATAGAAATATTGGGATAATGGCTCATATTGATGCTGGTAAAACAACGACCACTGAAAGAATTTTATATTATACTGGTAAATCACACAAAATTGGTGAAGTGCATGATGGTGCAGCAACAATGGATTGGATGGAACAAGAACAAGAAAGAGGAATTACTATTACATCTGCTGCTACAACATGTTTTTGGAATGATCATAGGATTAACATCATCGATACACCAGGTCATGTAGATTTTACAATTGAAGTTGAGAGATCACTAAAGGTTTTAGATGGTGCGGTCGCGGTATTTGATGGAGTTGCTGGTGTTGAACCTCAATCAGAAACAGTATGGAGACAGGCAGATAAGTATAATGTTCCAAGAATGTGTTTTATTAATAAATTAGATAGAACTGGAGCTGATTTTTTTATGTGTGTTGATATGATACCTGAAAGATTAGGTTCTTACCCACTTGTTCTTCAATTACCAATTGGTATTGAAAGTAATTTAAAGGGAGTTGTTGATCTTGTAGCTAATAATGCAATTATATGGCAAGATGAAAGCTTAGGTGCAAAATTTGATATTGTAGATATTCCTGACGATTTAAAAGATAAAGCAAAGGAATATAGAGAAAAATTAGTTGAAAAAGCAGTAGAAGAAGATGATGCTGTAATGGAAGCTTACTTAGATGGTACTGAACCATCAATTGAAGATATAAAAAATTGTATAAGAAAAGGAACAATCAAAGGTTCATTTGTTCCAGTATTAACTGGATCAGCCTTTAAAAATAAAGGTGTTCAACCTTTACTTGATGCTGTCATTGACTATATGCCATCTCCTAAAGATGTAGCTAATGTTAAGGGTACCGATGTCAAAGATAATACAGTTGAATTAACAAGAGGTTGCGATGATAGCGAAGCTTTTAGTGCTCTAGCTTTTAAAATTATGACGGATCCATTTGTTGGGAGTTTAACATTTACTAGAATTTATTCTGGTTCAATAAATACAAAAGATGCAGTTTTAAACTCAAATTCTGGAAAAAAAGAAAATATTGGTCGAATGCTCTTGATGCATGCTAATAATAGAGAGGAAATTAAAACTGCAAATGCAGGAGATATTGTTGCTTTAGTTGGTTTAAAAGATGTAACTACTGGAGAAACATTATGTGCTGTTGATAAACCTATAGTACTTGAAAGAATGGAATTTCCTGATCCAGTTATTGAAGTAGCAGTAGAACCTAAAACAAAAGCTGATCATGAAAAAATGGGTACAGCGCTTGGACGACTTGCCCAAGAAGATCCGAGTTTTAGAGTAACTACTGATCATGAAAGTGGCCAAACTATAATTAAAGGGATGGGTGAGTTACACCTAGAAATACTTGTTGATAGAATGAAAAGAGAATTTAAAGTAGAAGCAAATGTTGGCGCCCCACAAGTTGCTTATAGAGAAACTATATCCAGTTCTTTTGATGTTGATTATACTCATAAAAAACAATCTGGAGGTGCTGGTCAATTTGCAAGAGTTAAAATTACTTTTGAACCCGGTGATGCAGGAAGTGGCTATGAGTTTGTTAATAAGATTAAAGGAGGAAATATTCCTACTGAATTAATACCTGGTGTTGAAAAAGGTTTAGTTGCTCAACAACAAACAGGTGTCATGGCAGGTTTTCCTTGTATAGATTTCAAAGCAACGTTAACAGACGGAGCATATCATGATGTTGACTCTAGTGTGCTTGCATTTGAAATTGCAGCAAGGGCAGCTTTTAGAGAAGGTATAGCTAAAGCTAGCCCAGTATTACTAGAACCAATGATGAAGGTAGAAGTTGTTACTCCTGAAGAGTACATGGGTGATGTTATTGGAGACTTGAATAGCAGAAGAGGTCAAGTTCAAGAAATGTCAACAAGAGGTAATGCAAATGTAGTTGATGCTATGGTGCCTCTTGCAAACATGTTTGGATATGTGAATAATTTACGATCTCTATCTCAAGGTAGAGCTAATTATTCTATGCAATTTGATCATTATGAACAAGTTCCCTCAAATGTTGCTGAAGAAGTGAAAGCAAAGTTAGCATAATGGAATCTCAAAATATAAGAATTAGGTTAAGAGCTTTTGATAGTAAACTTCTCGACAATAGCACTGGTGATATAATAAATACTGCTAAAAGAACAGGTGCTAAAGTTAAGGGGCCAATTCCTTTACCTACAAGATTAGAAAAATTTACCGTTAATAAATCACCCCATGTTGATAAAAAAAGCAGGGACCAGCTTGAAATTAGAACTCATAATAGACTTATAGATATAATAGATCCTACACCACAAACAGTTGATGCATTAATGAAATTAGATTTGTCTGCCGGTGTAGAAGTGGATATAAAAATTTAAAATGACTAAAAGAACAGGTTTAATTGCGACAAAGATAGGTAATTCTTCTTATTATGATGATTCTGGAAAATCATTACCTGTAACAATTCTAAAGATTAATGAATGTATAGTATCTGATGTTAAAACAACTGAAAAAAATGGTTACACATCAGTCCAACTCGTTTCAATAGATGGAAAAAAAGAAATAAAACAAGTTAAAAAACCTCAACAGAAACTATTTGCAAATTTAAAAATTAATCCTAAGAAATTTATTAAAGAATTTAAAGTTGATCCAGAAAATATTTTAGAAATTGGATCTAGTTTAAATGTATCACATTTCAAGCAAAATCAATTTGTTGATGTAACTTCAACATCTATAGGTAAGGGATTTGCTGGAGCTATGAAAAGGCATAATTTTGGAGGATTAAGAGCATCACATGGTGTTTCAATTTCACATAGATCTCATGGATCAACAGGTCAAAACCAAGATCCCGGTAAAGTATTTAAAGGAAAGAAAATGGCAGGACATATGGGTGCTAAAAAAGTTACTGTTCAAAATTTAAAAGTAATTGAAGTAGATGAAAAAAACAGTTTATTAGTCATAAAAGGCTCAGTACCTGGAAAGAAAAATTCAATCATTTTGGTTAAAGACGCCGTTAAAAAGAAATAGTTATGAAAATAAAACTTGTAAATATTGAAAATAAAAAAATAAAAGACATAAATATAAACGATAATGTATTTTGTATAAAAACTTATCCTGATCTAATTCATCAGTATATTAGATTCCAAAATGCAAAAGCTCGTCAAGGATCACATAAAACTAAATCTAGATCAGAAATTAGTGGCAGAGCTAAAAAACCTTTTTCACAAAAAGGTACTGGAAATGCTAGGCAAGGTAGCAGTAAGCCACCACATTTTAGAGGTGGAGCAACTTCAATGGGTCCTGTTAATAGAGATCATTCTTTTTCTCTTAATAAAAAGGAAAAAAAACTAGCACTTAAATCTGCTCTTTCTTCAAAATTATCAGAAAACAATATTATCTTTATTGATAACTTTGATATTGATACTCATAAAACAAAAAATCTAAATATCAAACTATCTAAATTTAATTTTAAATCAGCCCTTTTTGTACATAGTGAAAATAATATTAATGAAAATTTTAAAAAAGCATCCTCAAATTTACCTAGAGTTTCAACATTAAGTCATAAAGGGATAAATGTTAAAGATCTTATTTTATATGAAAAAATTTTTATCGAGGAAAAATCTCTTGATAAAATTTCTGAGAGGTTATTATGATTAAATTTAAAAATAATATCTCTAACGAACGAGCTTTAAGCATTATTAAAGGTCCAATAATGACTGAAAAATCAACAAATTTAAATCAATTTAATAAATATAGTTTTATTGTTTCAAAAAATTCAAATTCTTTTGAAATAAAGCAAGCAATAGAAAATGTTTTCAAAGTGAAGGTTGAGAAAATAAATACCTTAGTTGTAAGAGGCAAACCTAAGTCTTTCAAAGGTTCAGTAGGTTATAAAAAAGATTATAAAAAGGCTATAATAACTTTAGCAGAAGGTAACACTATTGACTCATCATTGGAGATTAAATAATGTTGATAAAACTTAAACCAAATACACCTGGACAAAGAGGTACAGTTTTAGTTTCAAAGAAGCATTTATCTAAAGAATCTCCTTATAAGACTCTTACGAAACCAATTAATTCTTCGGGTGGTAGAAATAATCAAGGAAGAATAACTTCAAGAAGAATTGGAGGAAGAGTTAAAAGAAAATATCGTGTTATTGATTTTAAACGTAATAAACTAAATGTTAATGCTGAAGTTATGAGGAATGAGTATGATCCAAATAGAACCTCTTTTATTTCTTTAGTTAAGTATGATGATGGTGAGTATAGATACATATTGTCTCCAAAAAATCTTAAAGTTGGAGATAAAATAATTTCAGGTGATAATGTTGAGATTAAAGATGGCAATGCTCTACCACTAAAAAATATTCCTGTAGGATCTAATGTTCATAATATTGAAATAAAACCTGGAGCCGGAGGACAACTTGCTAGATCTGCTGGAACTTCTGCACAAATTATTTCAAAAGAAGAAACTAATGTTCAGATTAAATTAGTTTCAGGTGAGATTAGACTTATTAATAAAAATGCTTTTGCAACTATTGGAGTATTATCTAATCCTGATAATAAAAATACTAAATTAGGTAAAGCTGGTAGAAATAGATATTTAGGCAATAGACCTAAAGTTAGAGGTGTTGTAATGAATCCTGTTGACCATCCTCATGGTGGTGGAGAAGGCAGAACATCTGGAGGAAGACACCCAGTGACTCCTTGGG
Organism: uncultured Alphaproteobacteria bacterium; assembly: GCA_902586695.1. Taxonomy (GTDB): domain Bacteria; phylum Pseudomonadota; class Alphaproteobacteria; order HIMB59; genus CACPNW01. The sequence continues at coordinate 10,668 of CACIIL010000016.1, forward strand.
GTGTTTCTACTAAAGGTAAAAAAACAAGAAGAAATAAAAAAACTAATGTTTATATAATCAAAAGAAGGAAGAAATAATGGCAAGATCTGTTTGGAAAGGTCCGTTTGTTGACGTAACATTAATTAAGAAAGCTAAAAAAGTAGCAGATTCTGGAAGAAAAGAAGTTATTAAAACATGGTCAAGAAGATCTACTATCTTACCCCAATTTGTTGGTTTGACTTTTGGAGTATATAATGGTCAAAAGTTTATACCAGTAAATGTAAGTGAACATATGGTAGGTCATAAATTTGGTGAGTTTTCTCCAACCAGAACATTTAAAGGTCATACAGCAGCAGATAAAAAGGCAGGAAAATGAGTCAAGAATTAATTGCAAAAGCTCGAGATAATACAATAAGAGTAAGTCCTTTGAAGCTAGCAAATATAGCAAGATCAATTGTTAATAAGAAAGCTAATAGTGCTGTAAATCAATTAAAATTTTCAAATAAAAGAATTTCTAATAATGTTTTAAAAGTTTTAAATGCTGCGATAGCAAATGCAGAAAATAATAAACAATTAGATATTGATAATCTTTATATCAAAGAGGCTTTTGTAGGAAAAAGCTTAACAATGAAAAGATTTAGACCTAGAGCAAAGGGTAGAGCATCTAGTATTTTGAAGCCATTTAGTAAACTTACAATTATTGTTGAGGAAAGATCAAAAGTTAAAAAGGAAAAGGATAAATAATGGGTCAAAAAGTTAATCCAAACGGTATTAGATTAGGTATTAATAAAACTTGGTCATCAAGATGGTTTTCTAAAGCAGATTATGCAAAACTTTTGCATCAAGATTTAGAAATCAAAAAATATGTCGAACAAAAATTAAAAAATGCAAGTATATCTAAAGTTAATATAGAAAGAGCTGCAAAAAAATTAAGAATTTCAATTTATAGCTCAAGACCAGGAATAATTATTGGTAAAAAAGGTGCTGATATAGAATCTCTTAAAAATCGACTTACTAAATTATCTAACCTTGAAGTATTTTTGGACATAAAAGAAGTAAGGAAGCCCGAGGTAGAAGCAAAACTAGTTGCTGAAAATATTGCTAGCCAACTAGAAAAAAGAGTTTCTTTTAGAAGGGCTATGAAAAAAGCTGTACAATCATCAATGCGCCTTGGTGCAAAAGGAGTAAAAGTTCTTTGTAGTGGAAGATTGGGTGGCGCTGAAATAGCAAGAACTGAAAAATATCATGAAGGAAGTGTTCCACTTCATACATTAAGAAGTGATATTGATTATGCAACTGCAGAAGCAGAAACAACATATGGAATTTGTGGAATTAAGGTATGGATTAATAAAGGAGAAATTTTAAATAAAGATCCCTATGCGAGTGAAAAAAAGCAAATTGATCAAGGGAGTGTTAGATAATGAATATGTTATCTCCTAAAAAAACAAAGTTTAGAAAGCAATTTAAAGGAAGAATTCACGGAAGTGCAAAAGGTAACTTTAATTTGAATTATGGAAGTTATGGTTTAAAGGCACTTGAGCCAGAAAGAGTAACATCTAGACAAATTGAAGCTGCTAGGAAAGCGATTACAAGATATCTAAAAAGAGCAGGAAAAATGTGGATTAGAATATTTCCAGATGTGCCCGTTTCAAAAAAGCCTGCTGAAGTTAGAATGGGTAAAGGCAAAGGTTCAAATGAATATTGGGCTTGTAGAGTTAAACCAGGAAGGATTATGTTTGAGGTGGATGGAGTAGATATAGAAGATGCAAGAAAAGCAATGAGTTTAGCAGCAGCTAAATTGCCAATAAAATGTAAGTTTGTTGAGAGAAATATATAATGGTAGATAATATTAAAAAAATTAAATCTGAAGTAGTTCTTCTAAAAAAGTCTCTTATGAATCTTAGATTTCAAAAAACTACAGGTCAGCTTGAAAAAACATCAGAGATAAAAAAATTAAGACATAAAATTGCAAGATTGAAAACTGAAATGTCAAAAATAGAAGGAGCTAATAATGCCTAAAAGAATATTATCAGGAACTGTAGTTTCTTCAAATTCTAATAAAACAATAGTTGTAAAAGTAACAAGACGAGTAAAGCATAAATTATATAAAAAAATTATCAGTCGTTCAAAAAAATACCATGTTCACGATGAAGACAATATTTATAAAGTTGGAGATAGCGTTAAGATTATTGAATCAAAACCTATTTCTAAACTTAAATCATGGATAGCAATGAATGATCAGCAGGAGAATAACTAGAATGATACAAATGCAATCTAATTTATTTGTAGCTGATAATTCTGGCGCAAGAAGAATTCAATGTATTAAGGTACTTGGTGGATCTAAAAGACGATTTGCTTCAATTGGTGATATAATTGTAGTTTCTATAAAAGATGCAATACCTAGAGCAAAAGTTAAAAAAGGTGAAGTTTTTAAGGCAGTTATTGTTAGAACATCAAAAGAATTTACTAGAAATGATGGGTCCACAATAAGGTTTGATAAAAATGCGGCAGTATTATTAGATAAACAAGAAGAGCCAATTGCAACAAGAATTTTTGGCCCTGTAACCAGAGAATTAAGAACAAAAAAATTTATGAAGATAATTAGTTTAGCTCCTGAGGTATTATAATGAAAAATAAAATTAAACTTAGAAAAGGTGATGAAGTAATTGTTTTGGCAGGTAAAGATAAAGGTAAACGAGGAAAAATAGTTCGTGTAATTCCTGATATTAGAAAAGTAGTTGTTACAGACATCAATAAGTATAAAAAACATCAAAAACCAGGAAACAATGAGCCTGGTGGAATAGTTGAAAAAGATATGCCGCTACATATTTCTAATGTTGCTTTTTTTGATCCGGGTTCAAACAAAGGTGTTAGGGTGGGATATAGTTTTAATAAAGATTCTAAAAAAATTAGAATAAATAAAAAATCAGGAAAAGAAATTTAATATGAGTAGGTTACAAGATCAATATAAGTCAGAAATTTCTTTAAATTTATTTAAAAAATTAAATTGTAAGAATATTCATGAAGTGCCTAAAATAACTAAAATTGTTTTGAACATAGGTTTAGGAGAGGCAAAAGATGATTCAAAAATAATTGATAAAGCTCAAGAAGAATTATCATTAATTGCTGGACAAAAAGCTATTAAAACTAAAGCAAAAAAAGCAATAGCAGGTTTTAAAATTAGAGAAGGAATGCCAATTGGTGTTTCAGTTACTTTGAGAAATAAAATTATGTATGAGTTTCTTGATAGATTGATAAATATAGCCATTCCAAGAATTAGAGATTTTAGAGGACTAGACTCTTCTAGTTTTGATGGAAATGGCAATTATTCTTTTGGTATTAAAGAGCAAATTATATTTCCTGAAATTAACTATGATAAAATTGATAAAGTTAGAGGGTTAAACATAACTATTTGTACAACAGCTAAGGATAATAAAGATAGTTTAGAGTTATTAAAAAATTTTAATATGCCTTTTAAAGGCAAAGAAACAAATTAGAGGTAAAATGGCAAAACTAAGTTCAATTCAAAAAAACTCAAATAGATTAAAACTTATAGAAAAATTTAGTAATAGGAGAAAATCATTGAAAGATAAGGTGATGAACAAGGATTTATCAATTGAAGATAGAATTAAAATACAAAACAAACTTAATGATCTTCCAAGAAATAGTTCTTCAATACGTTATAGAAATAGATGTAAGCTGACTGGAAGAACAAGAGGTGTTTATAGAAAATTTGGTCTTTCTAGAATAAAAATAAGAGAGCTTTCTATGTCTGGTGATTTACCAGGTGTAGTAAAGTCAAGTTGGTAGGAGGTAAAAGATGGCATTTAATGACGCATTATCAGATATGTTAGCTAGGATTAAAAATGCTCATAAAGCAAGAAAATCATTTACTTCGTGTTATAAATCCAAATTAAATTTAAATGTTTTAAATGTTCTTAAAGAAGAGGGATATATTAGAGATTTTCAAGATGTTGAAGTTAGAAAAGGTATAAGCAACATTAAAATAGATTTAAAATATTATAATGGAACACCTGTAATTAAAAATATTAAAAGAGTTTCTAAACCTGGAATTAGAGTGTATTCTAAAATATCAGATTTACCAAAAATATACGGCGGCTTAGGGATATCAATACTTTCAACACCAAAGGGAGTTATGTCAGATAATCAAGCTAGAAAAAATAATGTAGGTGGAGAAATTCTTTGTGAGGTATTTTAATTATGTCTAGAATTGCAAAAAATAGTATTAAGATTGATCCTGAAATTTCTTGTAAATTTGAAAGAGGTAATTTTTTTGCTAAAGGCAAATTAGGCGAAATGAATTTATCAATAGATCCGCTTTATATTGTTGACATTAATGATAATGAAATATTTGTTAAACCTGTTGATGAAAAAGATAAACAAAATCCAAAGTGGGGAACAATAAGATCATTGATAGCTAATATTATAATGGGAGTTAGTAAAGGTTTTTCAAAAACTCTTGAATTAAATGGAACAGGATACAGAGCTAGTGTATCTGGAACAACTCTTAAATTACAGGTAGGTTATAGTCATGATATTGACTATATTATACCTAAAGAAGTTAAAATAGAATGTCCTAAGCAAACTATTATTAAACTCTCTAGTTTTAATAAAGAAATACTTGGTGCTACTGCTGCTAAAATAAGATCATATCGTAAACCTGAGCCGTTTAAGGGTAAAGGTATTAAATATGAGAATGAGTTTATTTTTAGAAAAGAAGGTAAGAAGAAGTAAAGGTTTATATTTATGATTAATAAAAGAACTAAAAGAATAAGATATAAATTAAAAAAAGTTTCTTCAAGAAACAGATTATCAGTATTTAGGTCTAATAATCATATTTATGCTCAAGTTATTGATGATGCAAAAGGTATTACGCTTGCAAGTGCATCAACAATTGAAAAAGATTTAGTAAAAGCAAAAAGTGTAAAAAAGGAATTAGCTGAACTGGTTGGAAAAAAAATAGCTGAAAGATCTATAGCAAAGGGTATTAAGGATGTTGCTTTTGATAAAGGAAGATACAAATATCATGGACTAATAAAAATATTAGCAGAATCAGCAAGAGCTGAAGGATTAAACTTTTAAGGAAAACTTATGATTGAAAATGATAACAAAGATTTTAGTGAACATTTAGTAGCTATTAATAGAGTAGCAAAAGTTGTTAAAGGTGGAAGGCGTTTTGGTTTTGCAGCCATAATGATAGTTGGAGATAGTAAAGGTAGAGTTGGTTATGGGACAGGAAAAGCAAAGGAAGTTCCTGAAGCAGTAAGAAAAGCTACTGAAAATGCTAAAAATAAAATGATCAGAGTTCAACTTAAAGATAATAGAACTATACACCATGATATTGTTGGAAGATTTGGAGCAGGTAAAGTTATCTTAAGATCTGCAGCTCCTGGTACTGGAATAATAGCAGGTGGTCCAATGAGAGCTTTGTTCGAGTCTTTAGGAATAAAAGATGTAGTAGCAAAATCTACTGGAACCTCAAATCCTCATAATATGCTTAAAGCAACTTTTAATGCTTTTAAAAGGTCAGAGTCTCCAAAATCAGTTGCAGCTAAAAGATCTAAAAAAATTACTGATATAGTAGAAAATAGTCAAATTAAAAAATAAAAGGAATCTATAAATATGAAAATTAATGAATTACCATCTACATTAACTTCAAATAAAAAAAGAAAGAGAAGAGGTAGGGGTGCGGGTTCTGGATTGGGTAAAACGGCAGGGAGAGGAGTAAAAGGTCAAAAGTCAAGATCAGGTGTTGCAATAAATGGTTTTGAAGGCGGTCAAATGCCTATTTATAGAAGACTCCCTAAAAGAGGTTTTAAAAATATTTTTCAAACAAAAATTCAGAATATAAATTTTAATACAATTATAAATATTATAAAAAAATATAAAATTGATCCATCTGCAATTAAAGAGTCCGATTTGTTTGAAAAAAAAATCTTATCTAAGTCTAAAGGAACTTTAAAACTACTTAATGTTGGAGAAATAAAAGATAAAATTAATATTGAAATTTCTTATGCATCAAAATCAGCTATTGAAAAAGTTGAAAAAGCTGGTGGAACTATAACTTTAATCAAAAAATAATATGGCTACAGCTGCTGAAAGACTTGCAAATAACTTAAACTTTGGAGCGCTAGGAAAAGCGAAAGAGTTAAGAAATCGTCTCCTTTTCACTCTTGGTGCTTTAATAGTATTTAGATTAGGTACTTTTTTACCAATACCTGGAATAAACCCTGTTGCTTTACAACAATTTTTTGAACAGCAATCATCTGGTATTTTGGGTATCTTTGATACATTTTCTGGAGGAGCTTTAGGTAGAATGGGTATTTTTGCTCTAGGTGTAATGCCTTACATTTCAGCATCTATCATTATGACATTAATGCAATCTAGCATTCCTCATCTTAAAAATTTAAAAGAACAGGGAACTAAAGGTAGACGTCAAATTATTCAATATTCTAGATATGTTACTGTAATTATTGCAGCTCTTCAAGGATATGGTGTTTCTATTGGACTTGAATCCATGCAAACAGCTTACGGCAATATTGTTTTTGAACCAGGACTTTTTTTTAGAATTACTACTGTAATAACTCTAGTTGGAGGAACAGTATTTCTTATGTGGTTAGGTGAACAAATTAGTTCTCGTGGAGTTGGAAATGGAATTTCATTGATTATTACCGCAGGTATAATTGCAAATCTTCCAAGTGCATTTGTAAGCACATTACAATTAGGTAGAACTGGAGAGTTGAGCATAGCCTTTATTTTAGGAATATTAATTTTAGTTTTAGGGCTAATTATTTTTATAGTTTTTGTTGAAAAAGGTCAGAGAAGACTTATTGTACAATATCCAAAAAGACAAGTTGGAAATAAAATATATGGAGGTCAAAGCTCACATCTACCTCTTAAAATAAACACTGCAGGAGTAATACCTGTTATTTTTGCTTCTTCTATTTTACTTTTACCTAATACAATGTCAGGTTTTGGTGCAGGTTCTTCTAGTGATATATTTTTATTTATTTCAAGTTATTTAGGTAGAGGTCAACCACTTTATCTAGCTCTTTTTGCTGCAATGATAATATTTTTTGGTTTTTTCTATACTGGTATTGTTTTTAATCCTGATGAACAGGCTGAAAATTTAAGAAAATATGGCGGTTTTATTCCTGGAATAAGACCTGGAGAAAACACTTCTAAGTATATTGATTATGTCCTAACAAGATTAACAACTGTTGGAACAATATATTTAACACTTGTCGCCTTGCTCCCTGAATTTTTAATATCAAAAACTTCAATTCCTTTTTATTTAGGTGGAACAAGTTTATTGATAGTAGTTGTTGTAATGATAGACTTTATTACTCAAGTGCAATCACATCTCTTCCAACACCAATATGAAGGTTTGTTAAAAAAGACAAAACTAAAAGGTAGAAGATAATTAATGAGAGTAATTTTTTTTGGTCCTCCAGGGTCAGGAAAAGGGACTCAGGCCAAACTAGTTGCTGATAAATACAATATAACACATATTTCTACTGGTCATATTTTAAGAGAAAAATTAAATGATGAAGATGAATTATCAATAAAGTTAAGAGATATTATGTCATCAGGTAATTTAGTAGTTGATGATATACTAAACAAAATTATAGCTCAAAAATTATTAAATAATGAATGTAAAAGTGGTTTTATATTAGATGGTTTTCCAAGAACTATACCCCAATCAGAATTCTTGCTATCTTTTTTAAAAACTAAAAATATTGATATAAATTTTATTTTTGATTTTAAAATAGATTTTAAAGTTGTTGAAAAAAGAATATTAATTAGATCTAAACAAGAGAAAAGATCAGATGATAATCTAGATGTAATTAAAACTCGTTTAGATAAATACATGGAAGAGACCCACCCTGTTTCCAAGTTTTTTAGAGAAAAGTATAGTTCTAATTATTTTACTATAGATGCCGACCAGAAAATTTCACAAATTCAAAAAGAATTAATAAAAGTATTAAAAAAAGGGGAGAATTAGGTGAATTTTAACATTTCAAAGCTTGACTTACGTGTCATATTTAATGTATGCACGCTCATTCATTTTTTAAATAGGCGTTACTAATGGCAAGGATTTCTGGAGTCAATATACCAACTAATAAAAAGATCAACATTGCTCTTACATATATATTTGGTATTGGTCCAAAAATTGCAAGCGATATATGTGATCAAGCTTCAATAGATATTTCGAAAAGAGTTAGTGAATTAAATGATGATGAATTAAACAAAATAAGAGATTTGATAGATCAAAAACATGCAGTTGAAGGTGATTTAAGACGAAAAATATCTTTAGATATAAAAAGACTAAATGATCTTGGATGTTACAGAGGTTTAAGGCATAGAAAAAAATTGCCTGTAAGAGGTCAACGTACTCACACGAATGCAAGAACAAGAAAAGGTAAAGCTGTAGCTATTGCAGGTAAGAAAAAAGTAACAAAAGGGTAATAATGGCTGAGAAGAAAAAAACAAAATCAAAATCTAAAAAGAAATTTTCTTCTGGTGTTGCACATGTTGTATCATCATTTAATAATACTATAATTACCATTACAGATGATAATGGTAATGCACTTGCATGGTCATCTGCAGGTCACAAAGGTTTTAAAGGTTCAAGAAAATCTACACCTTATGCGGCTCAAATTGCAGCAGAGGATGTTGGGAATAAAGCAAAAGAATTTGGTCTTAAAACACTTAAAGTTGAAGTTTCTGGACCAGGGTCAGGAAGAGAGTCAGCGTTAAGATCTTTGCAAGCTATAGGGTATATTATAACTTCTATTAAAGATGTTACACCAATACCACATAATGGTTGTAGACCAAGAAAACGAAGAAGAGTTTAAAATAAAAGGAGTACTAAGTGTTACAGAAAAATTGGATGGAACTAATTAAGCCAAGTAAAATGGATGTAAATGTTCAAGATAATGATGGAAGAAAAGGAGTGTTAGTAGCTGAACCTTTAGAAAGAGGCTTTGGATTAACACTTGGAAATGCAATTAGAAGAGTATTATTATCTTCTCTCCAAGGAGCAGCAATTACTTCTGTTAAATTAAAAGGCGTAGTTCATGAGTTTTCTACGATACCTGGTGTAAAAGAAGATTTAACAGATATTTTATTAAATCTTAAATCAATAGCAGTAAAAGTTCACTCAACTGGTCTTAAAAAAATGTACATAAAAGCAAGTGGACCCGGAGAAATTAGAGCTGGTAATTTTGAAACTGACTCAGAAACTGAAATCATGAATAGGGATCAACTAATTATGACACTTGATACAAACGCAGATATTGAAATTGAAGCTAATATAGAAACAGGTAAAGGATATG
>CACIIL010000017.1:0-12500 GCA_902586695.1 uncultured Alphaproteobacteria bacterium
TTATCTATAAAAATATTTCCTGATTTTTTTTGTATATTATATTTGTCAAATAAATTTATTGCTGAACTCTCAATAATTATATTTGAAACACTAGAATAAGGGTATAATTTTCCAATATACTTATTTTTATTATTTATATTAATTTTAAAAAGGTTGCTATTACCACCTCCATTAATTTTATTTACTTTAATTTTTTTATTTTTTAATAAAATAGATGCATAATTGTGGATTAGTTTATTTTCATATTTTTTTTCAAAAAAATATTTGTTAATTAAATTCCAATTTAGAGTCTTTTTTTGTAAATTGACTGAAAAATGAATTTTTTTAGTATATTTAGGAAAATTTTTATGATCAAATACTTTTTTTAAATCGTCAATAAAAAAATTTAATTTTAATTCTGAAATTTTTTTTATTTTATCATTTAAAGTATCAGTGAAGAATACATTTTTAGAATCAATACAATTATTAATTATTTTTTTATTTTTTAAAAACTTTAAAGCTGATAATCTAAGTAAATTTTCTTTTTTTGAATAATGACCATATTTTGTTTTATGACTCACAATATAAACTGTAAAATTTTTATGATTACATAAAGTAAAAAATTTATAAATTGCAGGGTTAATTAAAGCATGTTTGATTAACTTGCCATATACTTCACTTTGAAGTTTACGCCATTTTTTCTCTCCATTAACAGATTTTTTAATTTCTTTTTTAATTAATTCTTTTATTGAAATTTTATTTAAACTATTTTTTTTAATAATTTTATCAATTATATTTTTTGTTAAAAATTTTTTATTAATGGCGCCAAATAGAAATGAATTTGAATAATCAATAATTGTATTGTCTAAATCTATCCCTATTCTCAATTTCAAAAACGATTTATAAGTTTAGATATTTGAATAATTTCATATTTTTTAAGAAATTGGTTTATTGGTAATGACAGAATTTTTTTAGATTGAGCTTCAGTAATATTAAAGTCATTTTTTTTATATCCTAATTTTTTAGCTGCAGGTTGAAGATGAATAGGTTTTGGATAATGAATTGCTGTTTCAACACCATTTTTAGAAAGATAATTTTTTAGTTTATCTCTTTCTTCTGATTGAATCACAAATGTATGATAGGTGTTAAATTCATTTATATTTTCATAAGGTAATTTAATTTTATGATTATTAATATTATTAAAATATAAATCAGCATTTTTTCTTCTTTTTTTTATGATTTCTTTAAGATTATTTAATCTAAAATTTAGAATTGCAGCTTGCAAATTATCCATCCTTGAAACATAACCAAATTTTTTTACTGTATCTCTGTTTTCTAAACCATGATTACTTAACATTTTTGCATTTTTATAGATTCTTTTATCATTTGTTAATAAAATACCCCCGTCACCACTAGCGTTTAAATTTTTTAATGGATGTGTTGAAAAACAACCAATTTTACCAAATGATCCAGCAAATTTTTTATTAAATTTAGATCCAATAGCCTGAGCCGCATCTTCAATTACTTTAATTTTATATTTATTAGCTATATTTAATATTTTATCCATTCTACAAACTCTACCGGTCAAATGTACAGGCATTATAGCTTTTGTTTTTTTGGTAATTTTTTCTTCAATCATTTTATAATTGATATTTTGGTCATCTAGAACATCAACAAAAATAGGTTTAGCACCTAAGTGAACAATCACTGCTGTAGAAGCTATAAAAGAATTGGGTACCGTTATTACTTCATCCCCGGGACGTATACCTAATAAATGTAAGCCAATAGTAAGGGCATCAGTTCCGCTATTTAATGCTACAGAATAATTTGAATTTGTAAATTTTAATATTTTTTTTTCTAAAATATCTATTTCTGCTCCGCCAACAAATTGTCCCTTTCTAAAAACTTTTTCAAATATAGGTAGCAGATTTTTTTTTTCGAATTTCCATTGTAGTCCAAAATTTACATATGGAATACTATATTTCTGATTCATAGAAATTTTTTACTGTTTTACATATATATTCTAATTGTTCTTTATCCAGATGTTGATCACAAGGGAAAGTTATAATTTCATTACAATGTTTATCAGTGACTGGATAGTCACCTTTTTTATGATTTAAAAAAGATACACCTTTTTGTAAATACATTGGAATTGGATAATGAATTTTAGCTTCAATTCCTTGATCAATGCAATAATTTAATAATTCATCTCTTTGCTCAGCAAAAACAATATATAGATGATAGACTAATCTATAATTTTTTGGCCTTGGTGGTATTTTAATAGCTTTGATCTTTGATAATTTTGAGTCTAAAAAATTAGCATTCAAAATTCTCTCTTCTGAAATAGATTTTGCTTTTGGTAATATCCAATTTCCAACAATTGCCTGAATAGTGTCTAGTCTAGAGTTATAGCCAAGTATTTCAACTGAATCACGATTTATTAATCCATGATTTCTCAAAAGTCTCAATTCCGTATCGATTTTTTTATCATTGGTAACAATTATTCCACCATCAGACCACACATTGATATTTTTTAATGGATGTAAAGAAAATGCACCTGTAATCCCCCAGTTTCCAGCATTTATATTATTTATTGATCCTAATATTGATTGGCAGGCATCTTCAATAATTGGCAAATTATTTTTTTCAGCAATTTTAATTAACTCAGGCATGTTAGTCATATAACCAGTAAAGTGAACAGGGACAATTGCTTTAGTTCTTTTTGAAATTTTTTCCTCAACAAGAGATACATTCATACAAAAGGTATCATCACAATCAACAAAAATTGGTATTGCTCCTAATTCACAAATTGCGCCAACAGTAGCTACAAATGTATTAGCAGCTGTGATAATTTCATCACCTTTTTTACTCCTAAAACTTTAAGAGATAATTTAATTGCATCTGTACCAGAGTTAACACCTATAGCATATTTTGTTCCAATAAGTTTTGCAAAATTTTTTTCAAATTCATCTAAAGGTTTACCCAAAGTAAAATCACCTGTTGATACAAAAGATTTTAAATCTTTCCAGAGATCATCACAATCTTGAAATTGCTGAGGTAAATAAGAATATCTAACTTTCATTAAGCTAAATTAATTTTATTCATTTTTTTGATATTGAAATAATTTTCATTCTCAAGAGTATTAATTAATAGTTTATTTTCAAAAGCAAATCTCAAATCGGAAACTGCATCTTTTATAGTTTTTTTCGGCACAAATCCCAATTCGTTTTTAATTTTATCAGAAGAGATATGGTATGATCTTAAATCATTAGTACTCATTTTTTTTAATAATACATCACTACCAATAACCTCAACTACAGTTTTTGCTAAATCTAATACACTATGATTTTCATAACCAGCATTATATATTTTTCCATTAATTAAATAATCATCAGCCTCTATTAAATAAACATAAACATCAGCCATATCTTCAATATGAATATTTGGTCTTAACTGACTTCCACCAAAAATAGTGATTTCTCTTTTGTGAAAAGCTAAATTTGTCAAAATATTTACAACTACATCAAGTCTTTGTCTTTTGGCATAGCCACATACAGTTGCTGGTCTTATAGTAACAGTAGTAAAATTATTAGAAGAATTATTGTTTAAAATTGTCTCACACTCAGCTTTGAATTTAGAATAATCTGTTAAGGGTTCTAATGACATCTCTTCATGGACATTATTTTCACTTTTAACCCCATAAACGCTAGATGAAGAAGCATAAATAAATTTTTTTAAATTATTTTTTTTTGCAATTTTAACTAATGGTTCAAATGAATCCAAATTTATTGATTTACCTAATTTTGGGTTTAGTTCAAAACTTGGATCATTAGATATACAAGCTAAATGAATAAAAATTTCAGATCCTTTAACGGATTTATCAACAAGATTTTGATCTCTTATATCACCTTTTATTATTTTAAGATTTTTATGATGGTCTAAAACTTCTTCACCATAAATCATTAAATCTAAAACGGTAACGTAATACCCTAATTGCAAAAGTTTAGGAACTAAAAAGGAGCCTACATATCCTGCACCACCGGTAATAAAAATTTTTTTCAAAAAGAACCTTATTAAAAATTAAATTTAATTAAAAAATATACTATTGATATAAAAGTAATTCTAAATTTATCAACACAAATAAGATAAATATATTTATTTTTTCAAAATACCTGAAAAATCAGTTTTAATATCTAAAATTCTAAAAGGGCTTAAATAATGATTTCCTAAAAATCTTTCAATTTTTGTAATTTCTGAATAAGAGAAAATTTTCCAATTTTTATTGTTTTCGTAAGTATCATTTTTCCATTTAAAGTTTTTTACAATTTCAGTTAATGCCAATCTCGGATTATCAGTTTCAACTGATCTATGCATTAACAAAGTACTAAAGATTATTATATCTCCATAATTTAAATGTAATTTTTTACTTTTATATTTTGAAGGTAAGGTTATTGGCTTTCTATTTGAATGAGGAACATGTCCCCATTTATGAGATTCTTCTATTAATTCTATTTGTCCTTTAATATTATTTTTTTGAAAAATAGGAGTCCAAAGTTGAACACTCGAAGGACTTGAGCCGGACCAAATTTCTTGATGCCAGTTTTTAAAAAAATAATTTTTTTTTGTTTTTTTTAATGGAACATTTAGGGCTAAATTAGAATTTTCACAATCGAAACTTAAATCATTTCCTAAAATATTAGTTAAAACATTAAAAATTTTTTTTTCTAATAATATTTCGTCAATTAAATTTTTATACAAAAATGATTCGTAGATACTTTTACAAAAATCAAATTCTGATTTTCTATTATTTAATGTGTAATTACTAAAAAATTCATATTTTTTTTTAGCGTTGTTTATTTTAAGACTATTGCCGCAATTTTCTAAGATAGTAGATTGTAAATTATTAATTATGCTTTTTCTAATTGCGTTTTTAACTATTACATATCCTTTTTCTGCAAAACTATTCATAAATAATCAATATTTTTTTTATTATAAATTATTTCATCATATGGTCTATTCTTTTTAATGTATAAATTGGATCAATAATGTTACTATTACCAATACTTTCAACACTTTCAGCAGCACAAATAGATGATATGAACAATGATAAATCAATATCGCAGTTATTATAGAGCAACAGAGAAATTACAGCTAATAAAGTGTCTCCAGCACCTACCTTGTCGACTATTTTGTTTGCAAATGCAGGGCAATTATGCATTTTTTTTGTTCTAGAATTATATAATTTAACGCCTGATCGTCCACTTGTTACAATTACATATTTTGCTTTTATTTGATTTGATAGTTTTTGGATTAATGAATCTATATTACCATCTCTATTTTTCATTTCATGTCGAAGTTCAGTTTCATTAATTACTACTATATTCGAATTTTTATATTTATCTAAGGAATGAAAACCAATATTTGATGAATTAATCTGAGCATTAACAGATTTGTATATTTTTTCTTTAAATATTTTTTTTACTATTTTATCAGTTAAAAAACCATGTCCAAAATCAGATATAATAAGTAATTCAGTTTTTTTAATTAGCTTAATTAATTTATTTAATAACTTGATTTGATCTTGATTAGAAAGATCAAGATCATTAAACTTGTAAATACCTAAAAGTTTTTTATTGTTATTACTATCAACATATCTTTTTTTAACAATTGTTGTAGAATTATTTTTTTTTAAAAAAAAAGATTCTATTTTATTTTGCAAATTTTTTTTTATAAAATTATAATGCTCTTTTTTTTCACCAATCATTGAAACAAGATTAACTTTAGCAAATTTTGATAGATTATTTGCAATTGCCAATGCACCACCTGCATATCTTTCTGTTTTAATATCTCTAAAAGCTAAAATAGGCTCCTTACCTGATTTTCCGATAACTTCACAAAAAGTATACTCATCAATTATAGCTTCACCCAAAACTAATGTTTTAGTATTTTTTAAATTATTTACAATTTTTTTGATTTCTTCATAATTAAATTTTAATTTAATTTTTTTTATAAAATTTTTTTGATCATTATCAAAAATTTCAAAACTGTTATTAATTAAAGTGCTAGAGCTGAAAGTTAGATCATTAGTAAAAACAATTTTTCCACCTATTTTTTCAATAGCTTTCTTTTCCTTATAAATTTTCCCCGTAATATCTTTATTTAATTTTTTATAATCTTGCCCTTTACAAAATATTTTAGGTTTAATTTTATTTATTGCTTTAACAGCTGAAGCTGAATTAGAAATTACTACAAAATCGACGCAATCTAATGCGGCTAAAGCTTCAGATCTTAATTTTTCATTAAAATAAGGCCTATTGTATCCTTTTTTTACAAATTTATCTGAAGTAATTGATACAACTAAAATATCTCCGTAAGATTTAGCTTTGTTAAAATGTCTAATATGTCCAATATGAAGTAAATCAAAAACACCATGACATTGTACAATTTTCAAATTCTTTTTTTTAATATTAAGATTAAAATTATTTAATGAAAATATTTTTTGTTTTGATTTCATGATAGATATTTAAACCAATCTTTTGTTGCTAATTTTATAGTTTTAGGACTCCACAATGGGGCATCTTTCCAATATGATATATTATTTATTACTTCTGAAATACCTTTTTCTAAACTAAATTTAGGCTTCCATTTTAAAATTTTTTTTATTTTTGATATATCTGCATAAGTGCAATCAGGTTCACCGGGACGTTTTGGAATATATATTTTTTTTCCTCCAATTAGCTTGGTTAAATAATTAATAGAATATGTGTTTCCACTTCCAACATTAAAAATTTGATTTTCGACATTTGATTTAAGAGCAGAACAAATTGCTTCAATTATATCATCAACATATGTAAAATCCCTTGTTTGTTTTCCATTACCAACAACTGTAAATGGTTTTTTAGCTAGTTTTTGAGCTAAAAAAACACCCAAAACTGCACCATATGTTCCACTAGTTCTAGACCTTGGACCATATATATTAAAAAATCTAAGAGATATAAAAGGAATTTTATAAATGTGCCCCCAATGTTCAACTAATTCTTCACCAAGTCTTTTTGTAAGTGCATATGGATATTGAGGATTTAACATACAATTTTCATCTGTTGGAAATTTATTAGGAAAACCATAACAAGAAGATGAAGCGGCATAAACAATTTTAGAAATTTTTTGCTTTTTTAAAATGTTGAGGATATTAAAAGTTCCCTCTACATTTGCTTTAAAATAATCTTCAGGATAATTTATACTAGGGACTATATCTGCTAATGCAGCTAAATGAACACAATAGTCAAATTTTTTATTTTTTAAACTTTTGTCCAATTTTTTATAATTAGAAATATCTATTTTAATAAAATCAATTTTTTTAAATGATTTTGATAAGTTATTAATATTTCCTGAAGATAAATTATCAATTACAGTAACTTTGAATTTATCTTTAACAAGTCTATCAACTAAATGACTCCCTACAAAACCAGCACCACCTGTAATTAATATTTTTTTCATTTATTTCCTAATTCTAATTTTTTATTACAAATTTCTTTTATTTTATTGTTATGAGCAATTATAACAAAAGTCATATAGTTTTTTAATTTTAAAATAGACTGAATTAACTCATCTTCAGTTTTGCTATCTAATGAGTTAGTAGCTTCATCAAGAAAAATTAATTTAGGTTCTCTATAAAGTGCTCTTGCAATTGCTATCCTTTGTCTCTCACCACCAGATACTTTAATACCTCTTTCACCAACTAGAGTATTTTCTTTTTTAGGCAATTTATCTATAAAATCTTTCAACATTGATTTTTCTATAACATCATCATATTTTTTTTTATTATATTCAATTCCTAAAATAATATTTTCTTTTATAGTTCCATCATATAAAACTATATTTTGAGGTACAAAAGATATCATATTTTGCCATTTTTTTATTGAATTTTGAATATTACTACCATCACAATTTATTTGCCCATTTGATGGTTCAAGTAAGCCCATAAGAATATTTAAAAGAGTTGTTTTGCCAACACCACTATTTCCAGTTATTGCAAAAAAATCATATTTTTTAATTTCAAAATTCAAATTATCTAGGGTGTTTATATTTTTATCCTTATAAATATAATTTAAATTCTTTACTTTAATAACATTATTGAAAGTAATATCTTTTTCATCAAATATTTCTTTAACATTTAAATTATTCATTAAATTTAAATTCTCATAAACTGCATCAAGTGAAGGAAGAATAAATTTAATATGCCCTAATCTTGATGTAATATTATTAATTGCTGGCAAAAGTTTAAATGTTGATGCTGATAAAAAAGCTATAAATGGTAAATAATCTTCAAATGAAAAGTTTCTGTCCATTAAAACAATTGAAACCAATAAACAAACAAATATAATAATTGACACTGTTTCAAGTAAAGGTCTTGTCATTGCTGCAAGGAAATTATGTTTAGCATCAGCAAAAGTTGAATTTGAATAGTGAAATTTATGTTTATCAACAAATATTTTTTGCAAATTATAAATAATTATTTCTTTAATTAGAGAAAAACTCTCATTTATATATTTTATAATATAAAAATCATTTTGTTGTCTAATTTTTCCAAGATTGTAAATACGTTTTGTAATTAGTTTATAATAAGAAAAAGAAATTACAAAGAGAGTAGCTAAAACAACCGATATAATAAGTGGTTCAACTAATAGAAGCATAAGAGTTATAAAGATAACTATTAAAATATCACTAAACATTTGAATAATTAGATAAATCAAATTACAAAAATGGTGAACTTCTGACAGTATGTTTCTAAGTAATTTTGAGGTATTTTCACTTAAATGAAATAAGTAATTTTCATTAAGGTAACTATTATATAATTTATTTGTTAAATTAATATTTAATTGAGCAGTAATTTTAAGACTAAGTTTTGTAATAAATGCATAAAATAAAGCTTTTATAATATATATACAAACAACAATTATTAGAGAAATAATTAATAAATATTCATGCGTAATATCAGATATAAAAATGCTATAAAAATTTAGAATAAAATTATACATTTCACTTTTTTGATCTACTAATACATATATTAATGGCAATATAATACCTATGCTTAAGGCTTCGATAAAAGCTGATATTACAAATAATATAAATAATAGAAAAAATAATTTTTTTTGATTTGAATCAAGAATTTCAATTATTTTTTTGAGGTTTAAAAGTTTATTCATTATTTTGTTTTAAAAAAATTAAAAAGCCAATAGGTAGAAAAAACATAATTGAGTTCCAATTGTTAAAAAAACTACCGGATGGAGATAATGGAAATAAATTAATAAATATTGTAATCAAAATTACCATATAACTGTTATAGTTTTGTATTTGATTTTTACAACTTGATATGAATCTATAATAGAACTCTTTAAAAATTAATATTGAATGATATGTAAAAAAAGACAAAATAAGTATAAAGCCAAGTAAACCTGTTTCTGCCAATAATTGCATATAAACACTATGAGGATGAGTTGAGCAACCACTTTCAACAAAATAAATTTTATTGCTACATAATTTTCTAAAATTTTTAGGACCTATACCAGTCATATAATTATTTCTAAACATTTTCCATGCAGATTTGTAATGCGCTGTATGATGACTAGTGAAAAGAACTTTTTCATTAGGTTTGACATTTCTATTATAATTTGAAGGAAACAAATCATTATCTATTGAATAAATTGTATCTAAAATGGTTGTGTATCTTTTTTGTAAATTTTTATCCTGATATAAAAATAAAGAAAAAATTGAAATAAATATAAAAAATATTAATAATTTTATTTTTTTATCAAAATTAAAAGTTATCAAACATAAAGTTAAAAATATTAAAATATGCATTAATGCAGTTCTTTCACCAGTTATTAAAATAGTTGAAAAAACTAATATAAAAGTAATTAAATAAATAGTTAGATATTTTTTTATATATTTTTTAGTAAGAAAAAATAATGCAGTTAATAATGAAAATATTTTAAATAAGTACGAACCTAGTTTTAATTCTTCACCAAACATACCTGAAATACGGTGATATTCACCATCACCGTATTCAGCAGTCCATGGATATTGGTTTTTCATACCAATAAAATTATAACCAAAAATATATTGAAAGAATGCATCTAATGATAAAAAAATAAGCAAAATACTTATACTTAATATTAATTTTTCATGAAGATTATTATAATAGTACAAAAAAAAAGCTAAAGCATATGAAAAAAAAATAAACCTAAAGTAAAATAATGATGAACTTAAGCTGTTTAATTTATATTCTGATGTAATCGAAATTGTAATAATAATTAAGTAAAAAAATAAAAAAAAAAATAAATAATTATAATTTTTAAATTCAATATTTTTTGAAAAGAAATTATAAATAAACAAGAGTCCTAAAAGGATAATAAATAAATCACTAAAAAAAGGTCCTGTAACTAATGATATTGGAAGAAGTAAAACTAGAACTTGACCAGTAAAATTAAGATTTTCTTTTGGCAATGTATTCATAAATAACAGTTAAAAAAAGTATCAAAATTACAAAAAAGACATAAATAAAATAGTGAATATAATGAAAAATATAATTAACGTCTTCAAACTGATTGATTCGTAAATTATTATTAGCATCTTTTGTATATCCTACATTCGTATTATTAATTTCTAAAATATAATTTTTCATTTCTAATTCTGCTGTATTTAAAATATTGTTTAATAAAATAAGTTCTTCTTTTCTTTTTTTAATTGGTCCCTGCAAACTAATTAACTGTGAGACTTCTAAATTATTAAAATATAAATTTTCATCATCTGCAGAAGCAGCTTTAATTTCAAGAATATCTTTATCAATGGTATCAATTTGAGATTGTAATGAGTCAAGATGACTATCAATAACATATTTTAGTTTTAACATGTTATCAAAAATGTTGTTTAAACGATAATTTATTTCAGAAACAATTGATTTCGAATATGCATCATTTGCATCTTTAAGAATATCTAAAAAAAATAATTTGTAATAATTTTCATCATTATATCCTGTTTTAAAAGATAAATGAAAAGTTTTATTTTCATTATGATAATTATTAAAAAAATTAATTTTTATTATTTGATCATGTTCATAACCGTTTGTATGAACATTATAAATATGCGTTTCCTTTTTAACTTCTTTTAAACTTTCTTTTAATTTATCATAAAATTTTAAATAAAAACTTTGTACATGATTGTCATAATCAATCTGATTGGAAAATTTAGCGCCAAAAGAAAAAGGTATATCTAAATAGTTAAATGTATTTGAAAGCATACTTAAATTTTGCTGAATACTTGATAAATCAAATTCTTGAATATCGATAAGATAATCATAATTATAGATTGTATAGGAATTTTTTTCTATAACTCTAAAAAAATAATATGAAATTAAAGATAGACATATTGGTATTATAAAAATTAAAATAAAATATTTTTTTATTATTTTTAGTAAAATTTTAGCCTCTTCAATCATATTAATTAATTTTTTTATATTTTTTATACCAATCTATAAATAATAATAATCCTTTTCTATAATCTATTTTTGGTGAGTATTCTATCAAAGATCTTAAATTAGACAAATCTGAATGAGTTTTCTTTACATCTCCTTTTTGCATTTTAATAAATTTTAAATTTGGTTTTTTGCCAGTTAATTCTTGAACATATTTTATGATTTTTTTCAAACCTATTGAACTACCTCTTCCAATATTAACAACTAAATTTTTATTAATTATTTTTTTACTTTTTGATAATAAAAAAATAGAATTTACAACATCATCAATATAGGTAAAATCTCTAAAATGATCTGCATTATTATAAACATATAATTTTTTCTTAAAATACATTGACTCTAAAAGTTTGAACATAAACATATCTGGCCTACCATATGGACCATACACTGTAAAAAATCTCATTCCTACACTTTTAAATCCAAAAATATTAAAATATGATCTTGCTATAATTTCATTACTTTTTTTTGTTGCGGCATATAAAGACAATTGATCGTCAGTTCTATATTTTTCCGAAAGTGGAAAATTTTTATTATTTCCATATACGGAACTTGAAGATGCATAAAAAAAAAATTTTATTTTAGCAACTCTTGCGCAATCTAATATATTGAAAAAACCTAATATATTTGATTTAATATATTGATCAGGATTTTCAATTGAATATCTTACTCCAGCTTGTGCCGCAAGGTGAATAACAATTTTAGGTTTATATTTATTAAATATTTTTTTTATTTTTTCTTTATTAGTTAAATCTATTTTAAAAAATTGAAATTGAGATTTATAATTTTCGCTAAGTAAATCAATTCTTTTTTTTTTTAATTTAACAGAATAGTAAGGATTTAAATTATCAATACCCAATACTTTGTATTTTTTTTTTAAAAAAACTTTACATGTGTGATATCCAATAAAGCCGGCTGATCCAGTAACTAAGACTGTCATTTTTAATTTGTTGGTAGCACAAATTCAGGGCCAGATTTTATGCTTTTAGGC
>CACIIL010000017.1:17500-19916 GCA_902586695.1 uncultured Alphaproteobacteria bacterium
CCCGTATTCAGACAAAATTTCACGTGTTCCGCCCTACTCAAGAACAAATCTATTTTTTACCTATAAGGGACTATCACCCACTATGGTCTTACTTTCCAGAAAGTTCTAGTTATTATAAATTTGTTACTGGCCTGGTCCGCGTTCGCTCGTCACTACTAACAGAATATATTTCTTTTCCTCTAGCTACTAAGATATTTCAATTCACTAGGTTAACACTTATTAACTATGTATTCATCAATAAGTAACTCTAAAGAGTTGGGTTTCCCCATTCGGAAATCTAAGGATCAAAGTTTGTTGACAACTCCCCTTAGCTTATCGCAGCCTACCACGTCCTTCATCGTCTCTTGATGCCAAGGCATCCACTAAATGCCCTTTTGCGCTTGATTGCAATTACGTACAGAGAAAAATTTTGTACGTATATTAATCAATAATAAAATTATTTTTGATCAGTTATTAGTTTCATATTTACAATTTTAAATAACAAATAAGATATAATATTAGAAGTATGGTGGAGGATAGCGGGATCGAACCGCTGACCTCCTGAATGCAAATCAGGCGCTCTCCCAGCTGAGCTAATCCCCCCGTTTTAATGGTGGGCCGAGGAAGACTTGAACTTCCGACCTCACGCTTATCAAGCGCGCGCTCTAACCAACTGAGCTACCGGCCCAGTTTGATAAAGGAAACACCTAGCACTAGCTAATATTATAAAGAGATAAGTAGACAACAACCCGGATATTTAGCGAACCAAATATCAATATCCTTAGAAAGGAGGTGATCCAACCGCAGGTTCCCCTACGGTTACCTTGTTACGACTTCGCCCCAGTCGCTGACCCTACCGTGGACGGCTGCTTCCTTGCGGTTAGCGCACCGGCTTAAGGTAAAACCAACTCCCATGGCGTGACGGGCGGTGTGTACAAGGCCCGAGAACGTATTCACCGTAGCACGCTGATCTACGATTACTAGCGATTCCAACTTCATGGACTCGAGTTGCAGAGTCCAATCCGAACTGAGATGGTTTTTTGGGATTAGCTTTACTTTGCAGTATTGCTGCCCACTGTCACCACCATTGTAGCACGTGTGTAGCCCAGACCGTAAGGGCCATGAGGACTTGACGTCATCCCCGCCTTCCTCCAGCTTATCACCGGCAGTTTTTTTAGAGTGCCCAGCATAACCTGATGGCAACTAAAAATGAGGGTTGCGCTCGTTGCGGGACTTAACCCAACATCTCACGACACGAGCTGACGACAGCCATGCAGCACCTGTGTGTGTGCCAGCCGAACTGAAGAATTACGATTCTGTAATTCATACACACCATGTCAAGGTCTGGTAAGGTTCTTCGCGTTGCTTCGAATTAAACCACATGCTCCACCGCTTGTGCGGGCCCCCGTCAATTTATTTGAGTTTTAATCTTGCGACCGTACTTCCCAGGCGGAGTGCTTAATGCGTTAGCGTCGACACTGAAACTAATGTCCCAGCGACTAGCACTCATCGTTTACTGCGTGGACTACCAGGGTATCTAATCCTGTTTGCTACCCACGCTTTCGTATCTCAGCGTCAAAAATGGCCCAGTTAGTCGCCTTCGCCACTGGTATTCTTTCCAATATCTACGAATTTCACCTCTACACTGGAAATTCTACTAACCCCTACCAAATTCTAGATCACTAGTTTTAAACGCAGTTCCTGGGTTAAGCCCAGGGATTTCACATCTAACTTTTTGATCCGCCTACATACGCTTTACGCCCAATGATTCCGAACAACGCTAGCCCCCTTCGTATTACCGCGGCTGCTGGCACGAAGTTAGCCGGGGCTTCTTCTGCAATTAATGTCATTATCTTCATTGCTGAAAGAGTTTTACAACCCGAAGGCCTTCTTCACTCACGCGGCATTGCTGGATCAGGGTTTCCCCCATTGTCCAATATTCCCTACTGCTGCCTCCCGTAGGAGTCTGGGCCGTGTCTCAGTCCCAGTGTGGCTGATCATCCTCTCAAATCAGCTATAGATCGTAGCCTTGGTGGAGCAATTACCTCACCAACTAGCTAATCTAGTGCGGGCTCATCTGAAGGCGATAAATCTTTCTCTTTACAGACACATCCGGTATTAGCTACAGTTTCCCGCAGTTATTCCGAACCTTCAGGCAGATTCCCACATGTTACTCACCCGTGCGCCACTAGGTCCGAAGACCTCGTTCGACTTGCATGTATGAGGCATGCCGCCAGCGTTCGTTCTGAGCCATAATCAAACTCTTAAGTTAAGTAAACTTGACCGAAGTCAAAAATTTACGGAACGTCCGTTAAAGCGGAATACTTCTTGTATTAACAAAAGTATTTGTTGATACGTATTCCATTAACATTCGTAAAATTTAAATTACGAATTGTTGTCTACGTATCTCTTTATTATCTTATTAACATTTTAAAGA